>JABZHK010000009.1:0-16240 GCA_015258885.1 Atopobium sp. | reverse complement strand
GGTCTGCCCAGCGTTGTTTTTCTTGGTGAGAAACTCGTGCAAATCCGTAGCCGGGCAAGTCTACAAATTTGACGCCATCAACGTCAAAGAAGTTGATATTAGCGGTTTTACCTGGAACGCTTGAAACTCGTGCAAGCTGTTTTCTGCCAATAAGTTTATTTAAGAGGGAAGACTTACCCACGTTTGAGCGGCCCACAAAGGCCACCTCTGGGGTCTCTGGAGAAGGAAGTTGTGAAATTGCCCCGTATGATGCCTCATATTGTGCGGTTTCATACTTAAGACCCATGATGCCTCCCATTGCGCTTCAAAAACGTAAGGTATTATTTTAGCGCAAACAAGGAGGTGTAGAACCTTAAACCCACGTAACTGCCTGGCAGCAGCGCTTAAGCGCATCGATGTAGAGCTCACCAAAGGGCGAGAGGCTCTTCTCGTCGTGTGTTACGTAGCCAACTTCCATGTAATCATCAACAGCTAGAGGAATTGCAACAATGTTTGGGCCGTTGAGCTCCTCGTTAATAAGACCGGTGCTGATGGTGTAACCGTTCAAGCCAATAATCAGGTTGAAGATAGTGGCACGGTCTCGGACCATGATGTCCTTATCGCGATCAAGCGTTGCCAGAAGCTCCTCGGAAAAATAGAACGCGTTGTGCTCACCCTGCTCGTAAGAAAGGCGAGGGTAGGGGGCAAGATCGTTAAGTGTTACCGAGGAGCGCTTTGCCAGCGGGTTATCTTTTCCCACAAAGACGCTTGGCTTGCACTTAAACAATGGCGAGAAAACCAAGCCCTGGTCCTGCAGCGTTTTTCTAATAACGCGCTCGTTGAACGAGTTGAGGTAGAGAACGCCTACCTCACTTCTTAGCTTGGACACGTCTTCAATAATCTCGTAGGTTTGCGTCTCTCTGATACGGAAATCGTACTTTGAGCCGCCGTGCTCTTTAATCAGGTTGACAAAAGCCTCAACTGCAAAAGAATAGTGCTGGCAAGAAACGCAGAAGCGCTGCTTAGAAGGGGCGGTGCCCAGATAGCGCTCTTCAATAAGGTCGGTCTGCATGATAACTTGCCTGGCATAACTCAAAAACTCCTCGCCATCTGCGGTAGGTTCAACACCCTTGCTGGTCCTGTTAAAAAGGGAGATTCCCAGCTCGGCCTCAAGCTCTTTAACTGCGCTACTCAGGGTAGGCTGCGAGATAAAGAGCTGTTTAGCTGCGGCGTTAATAGTGCCTGCCTTAGCAATAGCAAGAACGTATTTAAGTTGAGTCAGAGTCATAAGTCAGATTTCTACGCAGAGGTTTTTCTCGCCTTATTTAACGCCATACTGCTGGTAGTAGGCATCAATGGCGGCCTTTAAGGTGTCGTCGATAATAACTTTGCCGTCAACCTCTTTGTTGTAGAGGGCCTCGGTAACCTCATCCATGGAGACAATGGCTGCGGTTGGCATGCCCCAGCGCTCGGAGACTTCCTGGAGAGCCGCAACTTTTCCGCCCTTGCCAACTTCCATTCGATTAAGCGAGACAATAAGGCCAACTACCTCGATGTTTGCAATAGAGGTAATCAGAGGATAGGTCTCTTCAATAGACTTGCCAGAAGTGGTGACGTCTTCAACCATAACTACTCTCTGGCCGTCTTTGAGCTCTGCTCCTAAAAGCATGCCCGCATCAGCGCCGTGATCTTTTGCTTCTTTTCTGTTGGAGCAGTACTGAACCTGTTTGCCATAGAGCTCATTGATTCCCATTGCAGTGATAACGGAAAGGGGAATGCCCTTGTAAGCAGGACCAAAAACTACGTCAAAATCCAGGCCAAAGTTGTCGTGAATGGCGCGAGCGTAATAAAGACCCAGCTTGTGGAGCTGCTCACCAGTGACATAGGCGCCGGCGTTCATGAAGAAAGGAGATTTGCGACCACTCTTGAGCGTAAAATCGCCAAATTTAAGTACGTTGCTATGGACCATAAACTCAATAAACTCGCGCTTGTAGTCTTCCATGGTTTCTCCTTTAGCAGGCCTTTTAACGTAGCGGCACTTTGTAGGCAAGTTCTACTGCACTAGTTTAGCCGAATTGCGGATATGTGTTTTATGGCGCGGTGTTTTATGGCGCACGTTGACTTCGCTGTGTGAGATTAGCGTAAATACTGCCAGATATATAAAAGTGAACGTTTGCCATGTGGTTATGCGGTATTCTAAGTAGATATTTGTTCGTCTCGCAGGATAAGCCTGCAGAGCGCAGGATAAGCCTGCAGAGTGAGTTACAAGGAGGGTATGCCCGTGGAGCGCATCACGATTTCTGCATTGTACGCAGATGCAGAGCAACTTGGTGGCCAAAAAGTTACGGTGGCCGGCTGGGTACGTTCAGTAAGGGATATGAAGAATTTTGGCTTCGTCACACTTAATGACGGTAGCTGCTTCAAAGACCTACAGGTTGTTATGAATCGTGAGAACCTTGGCAATTACGAGGAGGTTGCTTCCTGTGGCGTTGGCGCTGCTCTGATTATTCAGGGTGTCCTTGAGCTTACTCCCGATCGCCCACAGCCTATTGAGCTGCAGGCTCAGACCATTGTGATAGAAGGACCATCCAGCCCAGATTATCCAATGCAGAAGAAGCGTCAGTCTCTTGAGTACCTTCGTACGCAGCAGCATCTTCGTCCTCGTACCAACATGTTCCGTGCAGTTTTCCGCATCCGTTCTGTGGCTGCCTTTGCCATCCATCAGTTCTTCCAGGATCGCGGCTTTGTCTACGTGAACACCCCAATCATCACCGCATCCGATGCTGAGGGCGCAGGAGAGATGTTCCGCGTTACCACGCTTGATCTAAACAACGTTCCACGTACCGAGAAGGGCGATGTTGACTACTCAAAGGATTTCTTTGGTCAGTCTTCTCACCTCACCGTTTCTGGACAGCTTCAGGCAGAGAACTTTGCTATGGCCTTTGGTGATGTGTACACCTTTGGTCCAACGTTCCGCGCAGAGAACTCCAACACACGTCGTCACGCTGCAGAGTTCTGGATGATTGAGCCAGAGATGGCTTTCTGTGACCTTGCACAGGACATGGACGTTGCAGAAGAGATGCTGCGCTACGTTATTGCATACGTGCTTGAGCATTGCCCAGATGAGCTTGAGATGCTGAACAAGTTTGTGGATAAGGGTCTGCTTGAGCGCCTGAACCACGTTGCAACTTCCCAGTTCTCTCGTGTTTCTTACACCGAGGCAATTGAGATTCTGCAGGAGGCAGTAAAGGCTGGTCAGAAGTTTGAATACCCTGTTGAGTGGGGCATTGACCTTCAGACTGAGCACGAGCGCTACCTTACCGAGCAGCACTTTGGAAAGCCAATCTTTGTTACTGATTATCCAGCAGAAATCAAAGCCTTCTACATGCGCCTTAACGATGACGGCAAGACTGTTGCCGCAGCTGACTGCCTTGTTCCAGGCATTGGCGAGATTATTGGTGGCTCACAGCGAGAAGACCGTCTTGAACTTCTGGAGAAGCGCATTGTTGAGCTTGGCATGAACCCCGACGATTACAAGTATTACTTGGATCTTCGTCGTTACGGCTCTTGCACCCATGCTGGCTTTGGTCTTGGCTTTGAGCGCCTTGTTATGTACCTCACCGGTGTGGACAACATCCGCGACGTTATTCCTCACCCTCGTACCGTTGGCAACGCTGACTTTTAAGATTGCCGGTCACAGGCGGTGTAGGGACGCGTGGATAGAGCGCTAACTTAACCGCCACAGTTGCCAAGTCTTTCAAGTTGGATTTTTGCGTGCAGATTATGCATAGCCGTTATGCAAAAACTGCATAGCAGAGATGCGAGATAAAAAGTTTTTCTCGCCATATACCGATATATTTGCCCGTTGGCAGTAAAAATAGGACGTCCGTGCAAAATTGCGCGGGCGTCCTATTACGCTATAAGAAGCAGTTTTCTGCAGATGACCAGCGGAGGTAAACATGGTAAAGACTTTGGTTCTTGTACGACATGGTGTATCTGAACGTGGCTCTGAAGACATGAGTCGAGAGCTCACACGTGCTGGTCAAAGGGCTTTATCTGCCAATTATCCTCATATTTTTGGTCTGTTAGGACCAGAGGGTGAAGAGGCTGAGATTTGGACAAGTCCCGCTCTTCGCGCACTTGAGACTGCAGAGATTGTGGCAGAGGCTCTGGATGCAGAAGGTCTGGAGATTCATGACTCCCTTTACGATCAAGATCTTCCTGCACTTCAGGCAGAGCTTGAGCACGCTGATGCAGAAACACTGATTCTTGTCGGACACGCTCCATTTTTGGGTTATGTTGCAGAGACTCTGCTGGGATTTGAACTTCCGCTGACAAAGGGCGCTGTGTGCGCTATTGACGTACGTGGTTCGCTTTGTCATCAACACGAGTGCGTCTGGAAGCAGCTTGGAGATGTTCGCGAGCCTCACGGTAAGCTTCTTTGGCTGGTCAGTGGTCCTTCCACTCAGCCTTGGGAGACGCTTGATGCCCTGGATGAGGCATGTGCTCATGCGGCAACTAACCTGGAAGACGCGTACACGGAGTTCCGCGCTCATCCAGAAGATCCTGCAGTAATCGCAGCATTTAGGTTTGCCCTCAGGGGAACCCAATTGCTTACCAAGTTTTTCTCGCCACTTCTTAATGAGGAGGCAGTTGAGATTGCCGAGCCTGTTTATAGGCTGATGCTTGGTGCAACTACGCGTCTTCGTGAGATTGACGGCTTCTCTGATACCGTTGCAGATTTGATGGAGTCTGGAGAGCTTTCTCAGGGCTCTAAGCTGGTCAGCGCTGTAGAAGCAGCTCGCGAGTCTGAGCGCGATCGCATTTGCGAGGGTCTGCGCAAGAAGGCAGTCCGTCGCAGTCTGCGCTGCGCGCTGGATGAGCTCTTTGAGCCTGCATGGTCAGATGCGGTACTAAAAGATGGCCTCTCGTTTGAAGACATTAGCAGCCGCTTTGATTACATGCTTGAGACTATTGATGCGCGCCTCTTTGGTCTGGATATGACTAGCTTCTCTGAGGTACACCATGCAAGGCGAGAAGTTCGTGAAGTTGAGCACATTCTTTTCCACCTCAGTGATATGCTGGGCGAGAAACGCGCAAATTACACCCAGATTATGCAGGACATTGACTCTGAGCTCAGCACTATTTGCACAGCTCAGCGCAATATTTCTCTGGTCAAAGAGTGGAAAGATTCTATGGACTTCAGAGATGTTACCTCAGATCTCGCAATTGTTTCAGAACATGAAAAAGTTTTGATTGAGCGTGTGATTGAGGGTAGAGAGACTAGTATCCTAAGGTAGTCACATAGTCCACGTTTGGAGCGCAGAGACGTTTGCGCGGCGTGGATGATGATTATGAGGGAGGATGCTATGTCTGAGAGCATCGAGACTCGCTGCGTACAGGGCGGTTATCAGCCTGGTTGCGGTGAGCCTAGGCAAGTGCCTATCATTCAATCAACCACGTTCAAATATGACGAGTCGATGCAGCTTGGAGAGTTGTTCGACCTCAAGGCTGCGGGTTATTTCTATTCTCGTCTTCAAAATCCAACGCTTGATAACGTAGCTTCAAAGATTTGTGCGCTTGAGGGCGGTACGGCTGCAATGCTGACGTCTTCTGGTCAAGCCGCAAACTTTTTTGCCGTCTTTAATATTGCTGAGGCTGGAGATCATTTTATCTCCCTGTCTACCATTTATGGCGGCACCTTTAACCTGTTTGCTATCACTCTTAAGAAGATGGGTATTGAGTGTACGTTTATCTCACCAGATGCAACTGACGAGGAGATTAACGCAGCATTCAGACCAAATACAAAGTGCGTCTTTGGTGAGACTGTTGCAAACCCTGCACTGGTTGTTCTTGATATTGAACGTTGGGCAAAGGCTGCTCATGACCACGATGTGCCACTGATTGTTGACAATACGTTTGCCACCCCTGTGAACTGCCGTCCTCTTGAGTGGGGAGCAGATATTGTGACCCATTCCACAACCAAGTATATGGATGGTCACGGCTCTGCTGTTGGCGGCGCTATTGTTGACGGTGGCAACTTTGACTGGGCTGCTCATGCAGATAAGTTCCCAGGTCTAACCCAGCCTGATCCTTCGTATCACAACCTTGTCTATGCAGATACCTTTGGTAATGGTGGTGCTTTTATTACTAAGGCAACTGTTCAGCTTATGCGTGACTTTGGTTCCATTCAGTCACCACAGAACGCTTTCTATCTTAACCTTGGCCTTGAGTCTCTGCACGTTCGTATGGCTCAGCATTGCAAGAATGGCCAGGCAGTTGCCGAGGCGCTTGCAAACAATCCTAAGGTTGCACACGTAAGCTATCCTGACCTCCCAGGTGACAAGTACTACGAGCTTGCTCAGAAGTACCTTCCAAACGGTTCTTGCGGTGTTATCACTGTTGACGTTGCA
Source organism: Atopobium sp. (assembly GCA_015258885.1). Lineage (GTDB taxonomy): Bacteria > Actinomycetota > Coriobacteriia > Coriobacteriales > Atopobiaceae > Lancefieldella. The sequence goes on along the minus strand of JABZHK010000009.1, from coordinate 9,848 downwards.
GGTGGTCGCGAGGCTGCCGAGAAGTTCCTGGGTAACCTCAAGGTATTCTCCATTGCTACACACGTTGCAGACGCTCGTTCTTGCTGTTTGCACCCAGCTTCTTCAACGCACCGTCAGCTTACTGACGAGGAGCTTGTAGCAGCAGGCATCACCCCAGGTACGGTACGCCTGAGCTGCGGTATTGAGGGCACCGAGGACCTTATCAACGACGTCGAGCAGGCACTTGCTGCGCTGTAGGTAGACGTTCTATAACCGCTTATGTTTATGGCGAGAAGATCTTGGAATCAGAAGATCTTCTCGCCATGTTTTTGTGAGGAGTGCGTTGTTGTGCGGAGCTGCGAGCGCGCGGGCTATTGAGCCCGGGAGATAGACTCTGGGTCCACGTGCTCTTCTGGGCTGGAGAGCTCGGACGCTGCAAGCTCTGCTTCGGCAAGCTCTGCCTTGGTGAACTGGGTATCCTCATCCTGGAGCTCAGATGCTTCGTTTGCGTCATCAGGTGCATCGTCTGCGTCATCAGCGTCTACACCCCTAAAGTGCTTGCGATAGATGTGGATGAGGCAGCCAACAGAAAGCAGTGCTGAGAGTATATTGGATACAACTGAGACGTACCAGAGCGCGTCCAGACCAAATGGCCTCAGCACCATAAGCGAGCTGATAGGGAAGATAAGTGCCATAAAGACGCTCAGAAGGTTGGAGATCTTTGTTTGCTTGAGCGCAATAGCAAGACTCTCGGTACACATGGTAATCCAGCTAAAAATGAAGATAAAAGCATGAATACGCATAGCTGGGATGGCCATATTAAGCAGCTCTTGCGTTCCTTCTGGCAGGTAGAGTTTGACCAAGAACTCCGAGAAAAAGAACGAGACGCAGAAGGCAAAGATGCCAATGATGATGCCTGTGGAGAAGATGTACTTCTCAATGGCAAGTACTCGATCTTTTTTCTTTGCGCCCCAGTTATAACCAATAGCTGGCTGCATGGCGTCGGCCTGTCCATAAATGAGCGGCTGGATAAGGCCACCAGAATAGAGAAGCACGCCGTAAGAAGCAATGGCAATATCTCCACCAAGGGCGAGCAGGGCAGCGTTCATCAGCAGGGAATAAATCCTGCTTGAGATGTTCTGCATAAAGATAGGGAAGCCGTTTACAAAAATCTCTTTTATGTGCGTCCAATTAAAGTGAGGCTTCACAAATTTGAGAATCTGCTTGTTGCCAATAAAGGGCCATACACCGTAAAGGGACGAAAAGGTAATAGAGATGCAGTAACCCAGTGCCGCATACTCAACGGATAATCCTAAAACTCCCAGGAAGTAGTATTCAAGCACGGTTCCCAGAATTGCGGAAATAAAGGCAATGCTGGTAGAACGCCTAATTTTTCCACAAATTTTAAGGAAGTTATCAACGGCGTATGAGATACACATAACTGGTAAGAAAAGAGTCCATACGCGCAGGTAGATAGTTCCTTGCTCGGCAATTTTTCCCTGAGCACCCATCAGTGCCAGAACGTTTGGTGCACAAAAGAAGAAGAAAATGCCGCTGATAACACCTGTGGTAATAAGCATGATAAAAGCAATGGTAAAGATGTTATTAGCAGTCTGGTGGTTCTTCTTGCCATGCTCAACTGCAATGACCGCAGATGCGCCAACGCCAATAAGATCGGCAACAGCAAAGCAGAGAATGACCAATGGGATGGCAATGGTTACTGCGCCAAAAGACTCCTGACCCAGATAGCGTCCAACAAGGATTCCATCTGCGGTGTCGTAAAGCATCGACGCAAGCATAGCAATAGCGCCTGGAAGGGCTGCTCGTATAAATAATTTAAATGGTGGTGTTTCCGCAAAAAGCTTATTCGATTCCATAATTCTCCTCGATTAGTGGTGGAACATGTCAGACAGACTCGTGGTGTGGACATGTGACACGCTCACGAGAAGATTAAAAAAGCATCGAACAAGCCTCCTTACATACTTGCAGGTACACGGACAGTTGCAAATACTAACACAGCAAAGTAGCTAATGCTATGATTTATTTGAACATTTTGGACAAGTGTGAGGATTTTTGTGTCAGTGGAACAGAAAAAAGAAATCGGTGCTGAGATTGCCAAGCTGGCTGAAAATTCAAAGGTAGGAGAGTTTTCTAAAAAGGTCACTGAGGTATCCTCTGAGCTGGCAGAAAACGTTTCTGAAGTAGCACAACGTGCCGAGAAAATCCTTGTGGTTGGTGAAGATGAGCCATTGGAGCGTCCTGCGTCTGATCGAGTTAAGGCTACTGTTCCTAGAACCCCTGCTCAACATATCTTACGTATCGTTTCAATTGTATTGATTATCTTGGGCGCGGCAGATGTTTTGACAATATTAGCGTCTCTCTTTGCTACTATTACAGGCTTACAACCTGCGGTTCCTTTGGAGAAACTTGAGTTTAGTGGCGTGTATTTTACGTTTAGCAATAACGTACTCCTGGGCTATGTATTTGTACTTCTTATTGGTATATTGCAAGTTATCACCTCAATATTTGGATTACGTGCCGCCAAAGACTCATCAAAAGTTGAACCATACAGATTTCTTTGCTATCTGATTGGCTTGATTATTCTGGTTGGAATTTTGTGGGCTTGGGGTAGAGGAGACTTGATTATCCTGGATCCATTCATCCAGCTCAACACTATTGTCTATGTAGTAATTTGCTCTAATCTTGCGGACAAGGTTAAGAAAGAGCATGACCAAGGCGTTGTGGGAACTACCTATTGGCGCTCTCGTCACCAGCGAGTTCTTCACTTGTTTGCGCTGGTATCCATTGCGTTTAGTGGCATTGCTCTTTTTCTGGTACTAATTTTGCTTGGATTGCATGATTTTTCTAGGGTTGTGAATCTGCCTGCCCTGGCAACTGTTAATCAATTTCTTGCACAACAGGGAATCCTTACCATTTTCCTGGTGACGCTAGGTGCGGCATTTTCTCTTGTTGCAGGTCTTTTAGCTCTCAAGGGTTCAAACGATGCCCGATTTATTAGACCGTATATTCTTGCTGTTATCGTTATTGTTCTGTTTGACGTAGCAAGAATTATCTTTACGGCACTAACGCAGGGTATTCCTGCCGTAACCAGTCAAGATATTTTTGAGCTTGTTTACAACGCCTCCGGATTGTACTTGGCTATTCGTATTGAGGCAGGACTTCCCAATAGCTATGGTTTGCGCTTGTGGAAGAAATTTACTTCCTAGGCGCAGCGTAGTGAATAATTGCTTGCAAAAAGCCTCTGTATCTGAACTGCCTCCCATTTCTTAGACACGAGAAATAGGAGGCAGTTCAAAACACACCTAAGTCAGATAATCTGTCAAAAAGACGTATACATTACGCTGAAAATACCTCAAACATGCAGATTATCTTCATTAGATGTGTAAAATGCCCGCATCTGAGCAGATTATCCGACTTAGGTGTGTTCCGTAGATACGAAATTTACCTATAGTTAGATTTTTTATATTTCTCTATTCATTTTCAAGCATATTAAGTGAAGTTTATGCATAGAGATGCATATCAAACAGTACGACCTCTAGCTGCCTGACTATCTTGATTAAGAACATGTCGATTCTTTAACAGAACCTACCAAAGCTGCGCTATTTTGTGCGCCAGGCCTAAAAGCCGACGCAAACATGCTGCAGAATCATATTCACCCGCATATGAACTACCTCCCATTTCTTATGTCCAAGAAATGGGAGGCAGTTCATTTCTAGGGGCGTTTCTTTTTAAGGTATCTTTTGATTTGTGGCTTGCGGCTAGTTGAGCCTTTAGGACACTCTAAAAAATATATCCCTTTGCAACAGCCCAGTTCCAGATACGGTCAGCCTGCACTTCACAGCGCTGCTTAAGTTCAGCAGTGTTAGAACCAGTGAAGGTAACTTGCTGAACAGAAAGAGGAAGGTTATCTGGTCTAGTAATAGTTAAAGTTGCGCTGTTCATGGCCATGCGAGTCGTCTTGTTAGCGCCAACGCGGACTTTAACAGTAAAGTAACCACGATCAACAGGCCACTCGGTAACTTCTCCGCTATTGGCTGTTCCAGACCTGAATCCATTTGCATTGGCAATAATGCTATAGCCATTCATAAAGAAACCAGCTGCAATAAGCAGGCCGCCAATGGCGCACAAAAGAATTCCTGCAAAGATGGTACCCTCACCATTTAAATTAAAGAAATTCCAGAGGCCGCCAACAGCAAAAAATGCACCAGTTGCCCAACCAACAAGAGGGCTCGCAGCTCCCTGAGGTTTACCAAAATCAATTACATCGTAAGTAAGAGGAATTGGGGAGGTGTCGTTTTTATCGTAAAGATAAACGTTACCTGGAATTTCCTGTTTTTGAGCGGGTTTTTGTGGTGCTTCTGGTGGAGTTGGAAGTGACATAAAGCCGTCCTCCTTTTAGCTGGTAGAACCGTTCAGGATATAAATAATTATCCTATTTGAGAGATTTATTGTAACATATTGGATAGTAGAGGCTTAAATTTTTTAATTTGGCACTGCTCCCACTGAAAGGTTGCTTAATGAAAAGACGTCAACTAGTACTGACTTGTGCACTGGTACTTGCGCTTTCATCAGGTGTTGTATTTACTGCGTGTAGCCCTAATATTTTTGGTTTACCATCACCTGAAGAGATTGCCGCTCAGAAGGAAGCAGAAGAGAAGAAAGCTGCTCTTGCTCCTTATGTAGGCATTTGGGAAGCCAAGTCAATCGAAGATGAAAATAAGGGCACAGTCACTGAAGACATGTACAAAGATGTTAGAGATGTTTATCTAGCAATTTATGGCTATGACTTCTCTGACGATGGCACTGGTTTGTTTGTTCGCTTCGGCGCTCAGAAGCCCTTTACCTGGTCTGTTGATGCCGATGGAAAGCTTACTATCACCCTTGCAGGTAATGCTGGAAGCTATACAGCAAGCGTTGATTCCTCAGGTCAGATGACCGTTGAGGGCTCTGATGGTTCTAAAGCTATCCTTACTCAGGTAAGCAAGACCTCAGGTGATTATTCTCATATTAGGTATGAGCCCTTTAATCCATTAACAGGAACGGGCAACATTTCTAAAAACAAGTCATCGCATGAAACTAAACTACGCTTTACTATCACCACTGAGCTTGATCAGGTCATTGTTGATACCGATGAGCTCTATGTAAGGCTTATTGGCATCGCTTCCCTTAAAGACCTTAAGGGTTTTGAAGGCTATGTCTTTGAGGTTATTAATAGAACTCCTTATACAACCGGCTATCAATTTACTATTCAAGATCCAACCGATGGCTATTGGGCTTATGGATTTAACGTGTTAGAGCCAGGTGAGAGAGTCTATGAATATGTTCTTAATAACCAACGTAGAGATAAGTCACTTTCTGAAGTCACGGATGTAAAAGGCACTCTTGAGTATGACCACTCTAGCAATGGCGCCCTTCATAATGACGAGAAAACCGTGACATTTGATTTGCCTACTGGACAGAGCAAGTAACAGTTAAGAGTTAGTTTTATACCGCTGCACGTATGGAAGAAGGTCTTATGAAAAAGCGTCAAATGCTGTTAGGATGCCTACTCGCGCTGGTGCTTTCTGTAAGTGCAGTGCTTAGTGCATGCTCATCAGGGGATAACAGTCCCGCAGGAAACAAAAAGTCTGCTGGTCAGATCGTAGGTGTTTGGGAAGCTTATGACATCTTTGAACCCGGACTAGGAAACCTGAGGGAGGGAGCAGGCTACGACGATTATAAAGAACAGTTCCATGCAATTTATGCTTTCAGCTTTGCTGAGGATGGAACTGGCTTGTTTACTCGCTTTGGCATAATGAAGCCTTTTACCTGGACTGTTGATGCAGAAGGAAAGATTACAGTTACCCTTGAGGGAACTGCGGGTTATTTTACGGGACAGATTGACGCTGAGACTGGCAGGTTAAGGCTCAAGGGCACAGGCGACGATGAGACTGACGCCGAGCTTAAGCAGATTTCAACTACTGCTGGAGACTATGCAAGTGCTACCTATCAGCCATTTGACCAACTTACCAATAAAGGTACCCTACCAACCATGGTTAGGTATGACGATCTCAAGTTTAAGAATTTTGAAATAACTCGAGAGGTCAATAAAGTTCTTATCGATACAGATAAGCTATATATGAATCTGTATGCTATCGCTCAGGTACCAGGAAGCTCTCAAGAAGGTTACGTATTTGAGATTATCAACAAGTGTCCTGAGTCATTTTACGGAGAGTTCTCTCTTGGAGACAGAATTGGTCCTCTGAATGCCTTTGGTCAAGCCTCCTTACAACCTGGTGAGAAGTTCTATTTGTTTGTTCCTAATGTCTCGCAGACACCTGGATCTCTTGTGGCACTTTCCAATCCAAAAGCCCAGGTTTCTATCGGTTACAATAACGGAACAACCTATACACCTGTTTCGGAAAGGGAGAAAGTACAGCTTGACCTAAACATCCCTCCTAAGTCTGAATAACAAAAGAACGCATATCTTCAGCGTACTCACCACTACCACTGAAAGGACACTTGATGAAAAAACATAAACTGCTACCAGTTCTTGCGCTTGTCTTGGCGCTCTCTGCTGGTGTTATGTTTACAGCTTGCACTCCTAACATTGGTGGACCATCTCCTGAAGAGATTGCCGCTCAGAAGGAAGCAGAAGAGAAGAAGGCTGCGCTCGCTCCGTTTGTGGGCGTTTGGGAAGCAAAGTCTATTAGTGATCCAAAGAAGGGCGAGATTCCCGAGAGTGTCTATCCAACAGCAAGAGACACGTTCCAGGCTATTTACGGCTATGACTTTTCCGATGACGGCACCGGACTATTCATCCGTTTCGGTGCTCAGAAGCCCTTTACCTGGACCGCTGATGCTGATGGCAAGATTACTATCACCCTTGCTGGCAACGCCGGAAGCTATACAGCAACCGTTGATTCCTCGGGCCAGATGACCATTGAGGGCTCTGACGGTTCCAAGGCAGTGCTCACCCAAGTAACTAAAACCTCAGGTGATTACTCTTCTCTTAAATATGCTCCATTTGATGCGCTTACGGGTAAGGGAACTATTGGAGGAAATTATTCCTCCCATGATGACTTCTACATGAATTTTAAGGTTGTTACCGAGGTCAACAGGGTTGTTGTTGATAATGACGACATGTACGTCAGATATGTTGGAATCGCCACAACATCAAGCGGTCTTTCCGAAGGTTATGTTTTTGAGGTAATCAACAAGTCCGATAAGACGGCCTCATATGACTTTAGGCTGGATAATTCGGATTCCACTGTGTTTGGAACAGCTCTTAATGTTCTTGAGCCTGGTGAGAGATTCTATGAGTTTGTAGTTGATAGCTCCAAAGCAGACGTACCTCTGGCTAAGCTTTCTGAATCTAAGGGAACTTTTAAGTATTCCCATGTTGCAGATGGAAGCAGTCTTGAAGACGAGAAGACCGAGCAGTTTGATCTGACGGTTTCGCAGAATAAGTAATGCACTCAGACGATACCTAGATTGAGCAGACTGAACTTCGTCAAAAAAGTGTCGCTAAGAAAGGACATCATCAATCTAGAGAGCTTTGGTGTTGGAGGGACTTTCATGAAACAGCGTAGACTACTTCTTATGCTTGTACTTACACTTGTGCTTTCTAGCAGCATTATGTTTACAGCTTGCACCCCTAACATTGATGGGCCTTCGGCTGAAGAGATTGCAGCTCAGAAGGAAGCAGAAGAGAAGAAGGCTGCGCGCGCTCCGTTTGTGGGCGTTTGGGAAGCAAAATCTATTAGTGATCCTAGCCAGGGAGATATCCCCGAGAGTGTTTATCCAACGGCAGTAGAATCCATGAAGTCAATTTATGGTTATGATTTTGCTGATGACGGCACGGGTAATTTCATTCGTTTTGGTGCGCAGAAGCCGTTTACCTGGTCTGTTGATGCTAATGGAAAGCTCACTATCACCCTTGCAGGCAATGCTGGAAGCTATACAGCAACTGTTGATTCCTCGGGTCAGATGACCATTGAGGGTTCCGATGGCTCCAAGGCAGTTCTGAAGCAAATCACTAAAACCTCAGGTGATTATTCCAGCCTTAAGTACAAGCCTTTTGACGCAATGGCAGACAAGGGCACCATTGCGTATAACTTCTCTTCTACTAAGGGCGAAGACAAGATGCGCTTTAAGCTAAAGACCGAGGTGGACAAGGTTCTTATCGATAATGACGATCTCTATGTCAGGTATGTTGGTATTGCAAAATCCCCAGATGGTTACTCTGAAGGCTACGTTTTTGAGATTATCAATAGATCTGAAAACTGGGTAAATTGCACCTTTAAGTTAGATAATTCTGAGAATTCTGTATGGGCTTACGACTCTAACTATCTTGAGCGTGGCGAGAGGGTCTTTGCATTTGTAGTTAATAGTGCAAATCAGAAAAAGCCTCTTGCTGATCAGACTGAGGTAAATGCAGTTGTTGAGTACTACCACATCAAAGGCGGTAAGAGTATGGAAGACACTAAGTCAGAAAATGTTGACCTGATTATTTCTCAGATGAAGTAGGTGGACTGCCGCAATGTGCCAAGTACGTACACATAAAACATTTACGTGTTAAGCGTGGAATATGTAGACGTCACCTGTACAATGGTGGCGTCTATTCTTTTACTGACCGCTCTTGTGGAGCTTAAGAAAGAAGCGTGATCTATCATGCAGAAGGCTTTGATTTCGATTGATTACACCTACGATTTTGTAGCGGATGACGGAAAGCTCACGGCAGGCAAGCCAGCTCAGGCTATTTCAGATGCTATTTATGAGGCTACAAAGTGTGCTTTTGATCGTGGCGATTATATTTTCTTTGCTATTGATGCTCACGATCCAGAGGATAACTTTCATCCAGAGACTAAGCTTTTCCCACCTCACAACATTATTGGAACAAGTGGTAGAGACTTGTTTGGCCCTCTGAATGATTTCTACCAGCAGCACAAAGACGATAGCCATGTGTTCTGGATGGACAAGCGTCATTACTCGTCCTTCTCGGGAACTGATCTTGATATTCGTCTGAGGGAGCGTGGCATTAACACGGTTATCCTGACCGGTGTTCTTACCGACATCTGCGTGCTGCACACAGCGGTTGACGCTTACAACCTGGGTTATCACATTGAGGTTGTTGAGCCAGCAGTTGCATCGCTAACGCCAGAAAATCATCAGTTTGCGCTTGCGCACTTTAAGAACACCCTTGGAGCAACGCTGGTTGATGCAGAACTCAACGAGATTGAGACCGCGTAATGACTCCAGAAGAACGAGCAGTTAAATGGTTTGAGAAGGTTCCTGAGGCAGATGACCTTTCATTTGATCAGAGACTTGCTATATGCAAAAAGACCGGAAATGCCATGGCGCTTGTCTTTGTTGTTCTATTTTCGTTTGAGTTGATACTTGCGTATGTTCTTACCGATGGCTCGTTTGTATTTACTATGACCGATACTTTGAACAGCATACTATCAAGACCTGGTAGAAGAGTTACGGCCCAGGGAGTGGCTGTTGCGGGTATTTTTGTGGTAGCGCCCTTATTGGTCATTCCTGTAGCTGCTACGTTTCTTGCTCGTTCCATTGTTTTTAAGCAAGAAATTAAAAAGTGCTTAGGTAAATAAGTCGCTATGTAAATTAGTAGCTACGTAAATTAGTAACTACGCAAAATGATTAAAGTATTGATAAGACCCAAGGTTAAAAACTTGGGTCTTTTTGTTCGAGGCTTTAGCCTGTTGAACGCGTGTAACGCGCGAAACACAAAACCACCCGCTATTGAACTGCCTCCCATTTCTTATGTCCAAGAAATGGGAGGCAGTTCATATGCGGGTGATTATGATTCTGCAGCGTGTTAACGTCGGCTTTTAGGCCTGGCGCAC
>JABZHK010000099.1:0-4660 GCA_015258885.1 Atopobium sp. | reverse complement strand
GTTGATACGTCTACAGACATGCTTGCGTGTACGGTCGCGCGTCTGACCAGGCGCGATACCAGCGCCGCTGATTCGGCTGCGGCAGATGGTGCGAGCGCAACGGACGGCGGGTTCGACGTTGAGGTGCTGGCGTCAACGGATCACCTGTGCCGTCGTCAGGCAAACGTGGAGCTTGTGGGTTCGGTTCAGGAAGCGCTCAAAACTGCTGGTCTGACTATGGCTGATGTTGATGCTGTTATCGCAGGTAGAGGACCTGGCTCGTTCACGGGTGTCCGCATTGGCGTGGCCACCGCAAAAGGTATTGCATGCGGCTCTGGTCTGCCACTGTACGGCGCAAGCGCGCTTGATGCTATGGCGTTTAGCGCGTGGAAAGCGGGCGTGCGCGGCACTGTTGGAGTTGTTGCAGACGCCATGCGCGGCGAGGTCTATCCGGGCATCTACCTGCTGGATAATGACGGAGCACATAGAACGTTCCCGGTGGAGACTGTTCTCAAGGCAGACGCTTGTGTGGAGGAGTGGTCGAGCAGGACTGATAAGGACCAGCTCACGCTTACGGGCAACGGTTTAGTGAAGTACCGTGAGCGTTTTGAGTGCGCGGGTTTCTCGACATATACCGATGAAGCAACGTGGTTCCCAACAGGAGAAGGCCTGGTACGCGCGGTGTGCATGCGCGAGTATCAGCAGGCGGGCGGGGGCGATCCGGCGTTGGTGCTGCCCATCTACACGCGACTTTCGGACGCTGAGGAGTCGGAGCGCAAGCGTTTGGGTCTCAAAGAGCCGGCAACGGTGGCTTTGACCGGCGTGGATGATGCGCTGGCCGATATTCACCTGCAGCTTCGTCCGATGACGGTGAACGATCTGGATCAGGTGGCGGAGCTGGAGACAGCAACGTATGCTGATGCCGCGCATTCTGCCTGGTCAAAGCAGACGTTCTATGACGAGCTCTCGGGCGTTGGGCGCAGCTGGTGGCTGGCTCACGACCGCGGAACGGTCATCGGTTTTGCGGGCGGTCGCCTGGCAGGAGCCGAGTTTGAGGTGGAAGAAGTGGTGGTTGCGCCTGAGCGTCGCCGCCAGGGAATTGCATCCAAGCTGGTAGAACGCGTGGCGTACGATGCCCAGATGCTGGGCGCATCCGCGATTACCCTTGAGGTGGAGGAGGATAACGCTCCAGCTCAGGGAGCCTATAGCAAGCTGGGATTTGTTGAGGTTGGCCGCCGCCCGGGATATTACGGTCCAGATTGTGCGGCGCTTTTGATGACGGCGCAGCTGCCTTTGGCGGTTGGCGCTGGCTTTGAGGCGAGAAACCCTGAACCTCACGCATCAGTGCGTCCGTGGCCTATTGTTGCAGGTGAGCGCTCTGAAGAGACGCTTGCGGCACTGCGCGAGGCGGGGGATTTGATTCTCAGCCTGGAGTCCTCGTGCGACGAAACTGCCATGTGCATTATGGATTCACACGGCGTGGTCTGCGCAAACGTCGTTGCAACTCAAATTGACTTCCACGCTCGCTTTGGCGGCGTCGTGCCCGAGATTGCTTCTCGCAAGCACACCGAGGCTATTGTGGGTCTTTTCGAGGAGACCATGGCCCGCGCGGGCGCGCACTTTGGTTGCGACACGCTGGTGCCGTCTGACCTGGCCGCCGTTGGTGTTACTGCAGGTCCTGGCCTTGTCGGCGCGCTTGTTGTAGGCGTGGCGTTTGCCAAGGGCTTCTGCGTGGCCACTGACCTGCCGCTTATTCCCGTTCATCACCTGGAAGGCCACCTGCTGGCCAACCTGTTTGAGACGCCTGACCTGGAGCCGCCATTTGTGGCCAGCCTGGTCTCGGGCGGCAATACTATGCTGGTACACGTGCGTGCCTGGGGAGATTATGTGGTCCTAGGCTCCACTATTGATGACGCTGTGGGTGAGGCCTTTGACAAGGTTGCCAAGGCGCTTGGCCTCGGCTATCCAGGTGGCCCTGTGATCAGCAAACTTGCAGCTCAGGGCAATCCTAAGGCCATCCACTTCCCGCGCGCAATGATGCACAGCGGCGACTATTCCTTTAGTCTCTCCGGCCTAAAGACCGCCGTTATCACCTACATTGAGGGCGAGAACCGCGCAGGTAGAGCTATCAATCTGCCCGACCTGGCCGCTTCGTTTGAGCAGGCAGTTATTGACGTGCAGGTTGCAAAGGCTAAAACCGCTGTTGAGGAGACGGGCGTCTCCGATTTTTGCGTGGGTGGCGGCGTAGCAGCAAACCCCGCACTTAGAGCTGCATATAAGGAAACCTTTGGTCGTATGGGCGTTCGAGTGACGGTACCTCCGATGTCGGTTTGTGGCGACAACGCCGCGATGATTGCCGTCGGCGCGCTTCGTAGCTACCGTACGCAGGGTTTCTCGCCATTGACCTTGGACGCAAACCCCAACGCGCAACTGGGATCGTGGTCGTCGGATGCGGCGCCCGTTGTCCCAAGCGGCATGTAAGGAGGCCATTGTGCAAGACGGATTTATCAAAGTTGCAAGTATCACGCCTCGCGTTCGCGTGGCCGACGTGGCGTTTAACGTGGAGAGCTGTCTGGCTGCCATCGAAGAAGCCGCAGGTAATCGCGGCGCCAAGGTGGTCGTGCTGCCCGAGCTCTGCATCACGGGCTACACCTGCGAGGACCTGTTCTGGCAGGATGCGCTCCTGGACGCTGCCGAGCGTGGCTTGGTCTCGATTGCTGCCCGCACGGCCGACGTCGACGCGTTGCTGCTGCTAGGACTGCCTGTTCGCGTGGCCGGCAAGCTTTACAACTGCGCCGCCGTTCTCTTTAGGGGAGAGCTTTTGGGCCTGGTGCCCAAGCGCTACGTGCCCATGTACAACGAGTTTTACGAGGGCCGCCACTTTGTTTCTGGCCCCAAGACGGTCACCAGTGTGGACTTTGGCCTGCTGGGCGAGGTTCCGTTTGGTACCAACCAGCTGTTTGCGTGCAACACCATCCCTGAGCTGGTTGTGGGCGCGGAGATTTGCGAGGACCTCTGGGTGCCCATGCCGCCGTCAAACGCGCACGCCGTCGCCGGCGCCACGCTGATCTGCAACTTATCCGCATCGCCCGCGCTGGCCGGCAAGTCCGCGTACCGTCGTCAGCTGGTTGCGCAACAGAGCGCGCGTCTGATCTGCGGCTACGTTTACGCGAGTGCAGGTGAGGGTGAGTCTACGACTGATTTGGTTTTCTCGGGCCATGATCTTGTTGTCGAGAATGGCCGTGTGCTCGCCGATTCTGGCGTGTTTGGCGAGGGTATTGCCGTGTCCGAGATTGACGTGCTGTCGCTGGCGGCTGACCGCAGGCGCACATCGACGTTTGAGGTTGCTCCGACGCCGGAGGATTACAAGCACCTGACCACGTATTTCTCGCTGGAGTTTGACGGCGAGGGCGAGGACGACGACGAGTTTACAATCCGCACGCCCCTGACCAGGTACGTTGATCCGCATCCGTTTGTGCCCGCGATGGATGACGCTCGCGCAACACGCTGCGAGGAGATTCTGTCGATTCAGGCTCACGGTTTGGCTTCAAGGCTGGCACACACTGGCTCTGACCATGCGGTTATTGGCATTTCGGGAGGACTTGACTCTACGCTGGCCCTTCTCGTCACGGTGCGAGCGTTTGACCAGCTGGGATACGACCGCTCGGGTATTGTAGCTGTTACGATGCCGGGATTTGGCACCACGGACCGTACGTACACCAACGCTATTGAGCTGGTGCAGTCGCTTGGTGCCGACCTGCGCGAGATTTCCATTGTGGATTCCGTGCTGCAGCACTTTGCCGACATCGGCCACGACCAGGACGTTCATGACGTTGTGTACGAAAACGCCCAGGCTCGCGAGCGCACGCAGATTCTGATGGACGTTGCCAACCAGGTGGGCGGCATGGTCATTGGCACGGGCGACCTTTCCGAGCTGGCGCTCGGTTGGGCAACGTATAACGGTGACCAGATGTCCATGTACGGCGTAAATGCTTCGGTACCAAAGACGCTGGTCAGGTACCTTGTTGATTACTGTGCAGACGCTTATGAGGAGCAGGGTGAGGACGAGATTGCTCACGTTCTTCGTGACGTTCTGGACACACCAGTTTCTCCTGAGCTACTGCCATCTGCGGCAGACGGTTCCATTGAGCAGAAGACGGAGGACCTGGTTGGCCCTTACGAGCTGCACGACTTCTTCCTGTTCCATGTGCTTCGTCACGGAAGTGGGCCGCTCAAGGTTCTACGTCTTGCCGAGTGTGCGTTTGGTACAGGCACTGACCAGGAGATTTACAATCACGAGACTATCGTGCGTTGGCTGAAGGTCTTCTATCGCAGATTCTTCTCGCAGCAGTTCAAGCGTTCGGCGATGCCCGACGGACCAAAGGTTGGCTCGGTTTCGTTGTCTCCGCGCGGCGACCTGCGCATGCCATCCGACGCTTCTAGCTCGCTCTGGCTCTCTGAACTGGAGAGCTTGGACGCGTAAGCGTGTGTGGTAGAGCGTAGCGCGGCAGATCGTAGTGCGGTTGAGCGTAGCGTGGTAGGACGTATTTCTTAGGCGTTCAGTACCCGGCTATTCATGTATATGAATAGCGGGGTACTTTTATGCAGGTTGATTTTTGCTACGAGTAGGGAAGAGATGGTTTTTCCCCTTGAATTGTCAAAGCAAGTGCAACGTTTGGTG
>JABZHK010000098.1:0-4702 GCA_015258885.1 Atopobium sp. | reverse complement strand
GTAGAGATGGCTATGCCTGGTGACCACATCACCGTTGGCTGCGAGCTCATTCACCCAATCGCTCTTGAGCAGGGTCTGAAGTTCGCTATCCGCGAGGGTGGCCACACCGTCGGCGATGGCCGTGTTTCCACCGTCATCGAGTAACTTCTTTTAAAGTTGCTAACTTGCCCGGCGTGCTTTTTGCGCGCCGGGTTTTTTGTCGAGAAAAAATATGTGAACGCCTAGAGTAATTAGAGAAAAGTATTGACATCTCTGGGTAGTGGGTGCTAACCTAAGCAACCGCGTCACATTTCGAGAATACATCTCGTGACCGTGTTCAGGAGGATCAATGCGTACACTCGTTACTCTCGCCTGCACTGAGTGCAAGCGTCGTAATTACACTACGGACAAGAACAAGTCCAACAACCCAGATCGTATGGAGTTGAAGAAGTACTGCCCATGGTGCCACAAGCACACGGTACATCGCGAGACCCGCTAGGCTAGGTGGGTTCGTTCTAGGCCAGTAGCTCCAATGGTAGAGCGGCGGTCTCCAAAACCGTTTGTTGAGGGTTCGAGTCCTTCCTGGCCTGCCAGATAACTTCACCGGCCTTCCCATAAGGGTTGGCCGGTTTGTATGTAGGTATAACATCCAAGGGAGCGTAGGATGGCAAATAAGGAGCGCAATAAGAGGAGCGCACGTAAGGCTCGCGCAGAAGAGCGCGCCCAGCGTGAGGCCCTTCAGGCTGAAGCTACTCCGGAAGCTTCTGCTAAGGCTACTAAGGCCGAGGCAAAGAAGCAGGAGAAGTCCATTCAGCGTAACGCTAACCCTGGCTTCTTTGGCCGCCTGGGTGCTTATTTTGCAGGCGTTCGTACAGAAATGCACCGCGTTGTGTGGCCTTCAAGCTCTGAGCTTGCTGGTTTCTCTGTAGCCGTAATTGCAACAATCATTTTCTTTGGCTTGGTAACTTGGCTGGTTGATACTGGCATTGTTGCTGGTCTCGTCGCCTTTACTGGACTGAGGGGATAATCAATGGCTAAGCGCTGGTATGTAGTTCACACCTATTCAGGTTATGAGAACAAGGTAAAGACAGACCTTGAGCACCGTATTGAGACCTATGGCCTTGAGCGTGCTGTTGTTGATATTCAGATTCCTACTGAGGAAGTTACTGAGGTCAAGGACGGCGGCAAGCGCGAGACCAAAGAGTCCAAGGTTTTCCCAGGTTATGTTCTTGTTCGCATGGAGCTGGATGACAATACTTGGGCTGTTGTTCGCAACACCCCAGGCGTAACTGGTTTTGTTGGCATTGACGGCAAGCCAGTTCCTCTACGTCGTGATGAGTTCGATAAGATCATGCGTCGCGGCGGTATGAAGACGGGTAGCCCTGTACCTAAGCGTACAGCAACCAATATTGAGGTCGGTCAGGCTATTCACGTTCTTTCTGGTCCTCTCGCTGACTTCGACGGAACTGTTTCTGAGGTCAACGCAGAGTCCGGCAAGATCAAGGTTATGCTCACCATCTTTGGTCGCGAGACTCCGGTTGAGCTCACCATGGATCAGATTTCCCTGATAGACTAGTAACTAACGGCTTATCCCGCACTTCTCGTCCCTTGTGGATTGCTTCTCGGGAGTGCGCGAGAATAGACTCAAACGTATTCAAACAGGAGGCTTAACATGCCCGCAAAGAAGGTTGTTAACTTTATTAAGCTGCAGATTCCTGCAGGCCAGGCAAACCCAGCTCCTCCAGTAGGACCAGCTCTGGGTGCTGCACAGGTCAACATTATGCAGTTCTGCCAGGCATTTAACGCTGCAACTCAGGACAAGGCTGGCGACATCATCCCAGTCGAGATTTCTGTTTACGAGGATCGTTCCTTTGACTTCGTAACCAAGACTCCTCCAGCAGCTCAGCTCATCAAGAAGGAGCTTCACCTCAAGGGTGGTTCCGGTGTTCCTCAGCGCGATAAGGTTGGCCAGCTCTCCCAGGAGCAGCTCACCAAGATCGCTGAGATCAAGATGCCTGACCTCAACGCAAACGACATTGAGGCTGCAAAGAAGATCGTCGCTGGTACCGCTCGTTCCATGGGTGTAACCATCGCCGAGTAGTGTTTACTCCCGTCAGCCATTAGTGTGGCTGACGGTTGTTTTTGTCAGAGCATCTGACGTTAGTGCACGTAGTTGGGTTTCTCGCCAAGAGGGCGTAACTATGGACGGAAGATGCAGGAGTGGGAGGGCAGACGCCCGCTAACCACAGGAGGTACATAATGCCTAAGCACGGAAAGAACTACAAGAATGCAGTTGCCAAGGTAGACGGTGCAAACCTCTACAGCCCAAAAGAGGCAGTAACCCTGTCTAAGGAGCTTGCAACAGCTAAGTTTGACGAGACCATTGAGGTAGCAATTCGCCTTGGTGTCGATACTCGTAAGGCTGACCAGAACGTTCGCGGTTCTATCTCTCTGCCTCACGGCACTGGTAAGTCCGTTCGCGTTGCAGTCTTCGCAGAGGGCGAGAAGGCCCGCGAGGCTGAGGCAGCTGGCGCTGACATCGTCGGTGGCGACGAGCTCATCGCAGAGGTCGAGAAGGGCATGCTTGACTTTGACGCAGCAATCGCAACCCCTCAGATGATGGGTAAGGTTGGCCGTCTTGGTCGTGTTCTTGGTCCTCGTGGCCTTATGCCTAACCCTAAGCTCGGCACCGTTACCATGGATGTTGCAAAGATGGTTAACGAGCTCAAGGCTGGTCGTGTTGAGTATCGTGCAGACCGTTTTGGTATCTGCCACGTTGCAATCGGCAAGGCTTCTTTTGAGGTCCAGCAGCTTGTTGAGAACTATGGCGCACTGATCTCCGAGATCATCCGCGTCAAGCCATCCAGCGCAAAGGGTAAGTACGTCAAGACCGTTGCTATTTCCTCTACTATGGGCCCTGGCATCAAGGTTGATCCAACCAAGGTTCGTAACCTTATGGAGGACTAAGCTAAACGCTTAGAAGTACCTAGTACGTTTAATCCGGTATCTGCTTGCAGGTGCCGGATTTTTCTTGCGGTGTGCACTCGGCTTGAGGCGTGTGCGTAGCAGCTCGACCGCCCTTCTCGTCAAATTTTTGTGAAGAGAAAGAAATTATGCACTCAACCTTGACTCGCGTTGATTTTTGCTGCACAATATCCAACGCAAGACAGACGTCTTGTAGTTGCACGTTCGCTGCCAAAGACAGCCGGCGCCTTGAATCCAAGGCTTAATGGGAATTCCCGCCTGCCGAGGTGGTCTTGAGATTAGTACATCCAGACCCCGCTTTGGTTGCCAAAGTGGGGTCTTTTCATGTGAGGGCCGCACCTGTTGGCGCTCGTGCCTGAGACATGATAAAGGAGGTGTACTACATGCCAGCTCAGTCTAAACTTGATTTGCTCGAGAAGGTTTCCGCTTCTCTCGACAACTCCAAGGGCCTGTTTGTTATCGACTATCGTGGTCTCTCCGTAAAGGAGACTCAGGAGCTTCGCCGCGCACTTACCGCAGCAGGCGCTCACATGAAGGTCTATAAGAACAACATCGTCAAGATTGCTCTTAAGAACGCTGGTATGCCAGAGATTGACGAGATGCTCGCCGGTACCTGCGCATACGTTTTCTATGAGAATGATCCTGTCGAGGCCGCTAAGGTCATCAAGGATCAGGCCAAGAAGCTCAAGAAAGT
The DNA here is from genome assembly GCA_015258885.1 of Atopobium sp. Taxonomy (GTDB): domain Bacteria; phylum Actinomycetota; class Coriobacteriia; order Coriobacteriales; family Atopobiaceae; genus Lancefieldella. The sequence goes on along the minus strand of JABZHK010000098.1, from coordinate 1,044 downwards.
TGAGTTCATTGGTGGTATCGCTGATGGTCAGGCACTTACTGCTGACGAGGCAAAGGCTTACGCAGATCTTCCTTCTCGCGAGGAGCTCATTGCAAAGCTTGTCTTCGTTGTTGCAAGCCCACTTACCGGTATTGCACAGGTTTGCGCTGGTCCAGCTCGTGGACTCGCAACCGCTCTTTCTGCAGTCGCAGATCAGAAGAACGCTGCATAAGCAACGTTTTGTTGTACCCGCGCATTGGCGCAAACCGCGTGAGAGTGTAGACGCACTTAAACGCACACATACAAGCCGGGCTTTTGCCCAGATGCAGTACAAAGGCTGCATCGTTTAAAAAGGAGAATTGACATGGCTGTCACTAAAGATGAGATCATTGAGGCCCTTAAAGAGATGCCAGCACTCGAGCTTTCTGAGCTCGTTCACGAGCTTGAGGACGTCTTTGGCGTTTCCGCTGCTGCTCCTGTAGCTGTCGCTGCTGCTCCTGCAGCTGGTGGCGCTGCTGAGGAGGCAGAGGAGAAGACCAACTTTGACGTTGTTCTCGAGGGCTTCGGCGACAACAAGATCGGCGTCATCAAGGTTGTCCGCGCTCTTACCAACCTTGGCCTCAAGGAGGCAAAGGAGGTCGTCGAGGGTGCTCCTAAGGCAGTCCTCGAGGGCGCTAAGAAGGAGGACGCTGAGGCTGCTAAGGCTCAGCTCGAGGAGGCTGGCGCTACCGTCACCCTTAAGTAAGTCCATCCTACATTGCTTACTGGAGAGGTCAGACTTCGGTCTGGCCTCTTTTTGTTTGCCTGGCGAGAAACCCGGCGTGCTTGGAGTGCATGGAGCTTGGGTGCGTTTGCTGCAGCCTGAAAAGTGCATCAAGTCTGAAAAGTGCATCAAGCATGGCGCTTTTGCAGCAGCCTGAAAAGAGCATCAAGTCTGAGCTGTTTGCCGGATTTTCTCGCCATGTCTGAGTGATTTGCCTGTTTTTCTCGCCTTGTCTGAGTACTTTTGCTCAGACTTGGTGTGCATTTCAGGCTCATAAATCCTGCGTGATTGCTCTAGCTTAC
>JABZHK010000097.1:0-4794 GCA_015258885.1 Atopobium sp. | reverse complement strand
CTTCAAGCTCTTCATCGGTCATCATGTGATAGTCACCAAAAACGTGCTCAGCTTTGACCTCATTGAGCTCATGAGTACCTGGGACAAAGCACACAACTGGCTTACCGTTTCCGTCAACAAGGGCTAGAGCCTTGCGAGTTGCGGCGGGTGAAACGTGAAGGAACTCAGCAACGTCATCAATGGAGCCAATACCAGGTGTGTGAATCTCACACATCTTGCCAGACTCACGCTCTTCTACGTTGATCTTTGCTGCAGCTGCCTCAGTATCTGCAGCATAGCCGCAATCACAATAGACCAGGCTTGCCTCGCCAGCCTCTGCCAGCGCCATAAACTCAACAGAGGTGTCTCCACCAATCTGACCAGAGTCTGCAACTACCTGCAGAGCCTTAAGACGTGTGCGGTCACAAACGTTCTGGTAAGCAACCTTCTCCTGGTCATAACACTCTTGCAGCGACTCTTGATTTGCCGAGAAGGAATAGCCGTCCTTCATAATGAACTCACGGCCACGCATAAGACCAAAGCGTGGACGACGCTCGTCACGGAACTTATCCTGAATCTGATAGAGCGTTACAGGAAGCTGCTTATAGCTCTTAAGCTCATTTCTAATAAGGTCTGTAAAGGTCTCCTCGTGAGTTGGACCAAGAGCAAACTGACGGTCGTGGCGATCATGCATACGCATGAGCTCGTCTCCGTAGACGTCCCAACGACCAGACTCTTCCCAGAGCTCAGCTGGAGTCATGATAGGAACAAGGATCTCCTGAGCACCAATACCGTCCATCTCATCGCGGATGATGGCCTCAATCTTTAAAAGAGAGCGCCATGCAAGTGGCAGATAAGAGTACAGACCAGCAGCGGTCTTTCTAATCATGCCAGCACGAAGGAGCAGGCGGTGACTTGCAAGTACAGCCTCAGCTGGGTCTTCTTTGAGTGTTGGTGCATACAAAGAAGACATGCGCATCCAGTGCTTCAAGGTAGTTTCCTTTCAATATGAAGTAATACGTATAGTTTACTTATTTTTTGCCAAAACGATTCTCTATTTCGGCGAATAACTCATCAACAATTTTATCTTCAGGAACTTTTCTAATAGGATTGCCGTTTTCAAACAACACTGCCTGGCCTTTGCCACAGGCTACACCAAGGTCAACACCCCTAGCTTCACCAGGTCCATTAACAACACATCCCATGACTGCTACAGAAATTGGAGCACGAACGCCATCCAGGCGTTTGGTCACTTCTTCTGCAATAGGAATCATGTCAACGCCACACCTGCCACAGGTGGGGCAACTCACCAGCTCTGGTTTAATGCGACGCATACCAAGAGCCGCAAGAAGCTCCCATGCTACGTGGACTTCTTCTACGGGATCGGCCGTCAGAGAAAGGCGCATAGTATCGCCAATACCACTCTCAAGCAAAATGCCCACCGCAGCAGAATTCTTTACCGTTCCCTGCCTTAACGCACCGGCTTCTGTACCGCCTACATGCAGAGGAATCTGTGGAAGCTCCTTGGAAAGCGCTCGATATACCGCAAGTGTAGTGGGAACATCGTGAGCTTTTGCAGACAAGACAATGTCGTCAAAACCGCGAGAAGAAAAGTGCTCTACAAAAGACTTTGACGATGCCACGAGTTTCTCGACAAGGGTCATATCTTGTCTTGTATCAAATTCTTTAGCAAGAGAGCCTGCGTTAACGCCAATTCTAATTGGAATATTCGCCTCGTTAGCTGACTCAATGACAGCATCAACACGCTCCATGGAGCCAATGTTTCCTGGGTTAATACGAAGTGCTGCCGCACCTCGCTTTGCAGCTTCAAGTGCCAGCTTATAGTCAAAGTGAATATCGGCAACAACAGGAAGTGGCGAGTATTTGCAAATCTCTTCAAAGCCATCCAAGGCCTTTGCATCAGGAATTGCCACACGGATAATCTCGCACCCTGCCTCGGCTAGCCCCTTGATCTGAAGGAGCGTTGCGTCTGGATCATCTGTTTTAGTGGTGCACATAGACTGAACGGAAACGGGAGCGCCGCCGCCAACCTGGACAGATCCAACCATAACGGGATGCGTCTTTGTGCGAGCAATCTCAGACATAAAATCACTACCTAAAAAGTAAATGCAGAATATCGTTTCTCAGTGCAACAACAAACACAAACAGGAAAAACGCCAGTCCAATGTAAGACAAAATGTTTTGAACTTTGATAGACAGAGGCTTTCTAATAATCACCTGAATTACCTCAATCAGAATCTTTCCACCGTCAAGAGGTGGAATAGGTAAAAGATTCATGAATCCAAGTGACATAGAAATGGCTGCTACCAGCATAATAAGGGTCGAGAAACCCTCTGCAGCAGCTTCTGATGCCATTACAGAAATTCCTACAACAGAAGACGACTGATTGAGAACTTCCATGGTCTGCGTTGGGATGAGCAGTCTGAGCGCAAACTGACCAACCTGCGCGGCATACGATACAGCTGCAGCAGATGCGTCAATAAACGAGAAGTGATAGGTGGTCATGACAGGTGTCACGCCGATGATTTTATCGTCAGGACGCAAAACAGGTTTAATGGTAGTTTCAAGCTGAATGCCATTGCGCTCATACGTGACTGGGATATCCTTGCCTCCATTGGACATTGCATCCTTGATAGCAGCAGTAAGGTCTTCCCAGGTATGTACCTCTACCTTGTTAAAGGTAAGAATAGTGTCTCCGGGAGTAAGGCCTGAAATAGCAGCAAGAGATCCAGATTCAACAGAGCCCAGCTGAGCCTTGTTTTGAGCCGCAGGAATGCCAACAAACATCAAAGAACCCACAACAAGCACAAAGGCCAGCGCAATATTGACTAGAGGTCCGCCCAAGATCATGAGCAAGCGTTTGGGAACATTTACACCAACATACGTATGAGCCTTTTCTTGAGCAAAGAAATCATCAGCGGACATCTGTGGAACACGAGGCTCCCCTGCTGCTGTAGAGCCTTCAAGCTCAAAATTGTGACCGCGATCATACTCACAGCGAAGCTCAGCGTCTCGCGCAAGTGTCTGAAACGTGGTGTGCGCTAGCTCATCTGACTCTTTGACAATCTCAATGGAGCCCCAGTCTGCAAGGGTGTACAGCAGATTGTAGGCGCGCTCATCCTCACAGTTAAGTTTTGCTGCAAGAGCGCCAACCTCAAGTGAACCCGCCTCTTGAACGCTCATCAGAGCTTGTGGAAGCAGCTCATCTAGCTCGCCTTCCATACCGCAGATGCGCGTATAGCCACCAAAAAGAAGTGGAGTCACGCCAACCTCAGTACCATATTTTTTGCTCTTATGAGAAAGCTTGTACTTGAACGGCATGCCCAAGAAAAACTCAGTTACACGGACGCCACACAGGCGAGCCATACCGTAATGACCAGCCTCGTGAACAAATACAAGGAGCGAGAGGACCAAGAGTCCCCAAAAAATTGGTGAAAGAATAGCTATCAAATTCACAAAATTCCTATCCCACAAAAGAACGGGCTAAAGCTCGTGCCTCTGCGTCTACAAGCGTCAATTGTTGAAGGTCTTCTACCCTTTGAACTTCAGAGGCATTCATAGTCTCTGCAACAATGCGCTCGATATCAAGAAATGAACATCTTCCTCGCCTAAAAGCATGGTTAGCAACTTCATTAGCTGCATTCATAATGCAAGGAAGCGTTCCGCCAACAGTTCCTGCATGACGAGCAAGAGCTAGGCATCCAAAGGTCTTCTCGTCAGCATAATCGCCTGTAAGAGGAGCAGTTTCTTGCCACTCAACCGGCTGAGAAATTGCTGGCCAACGATGTGGATAGCTCAGCGCAAACTGGATAGGCAGTCTCATATCAGAGGCTCCGAGCTGCGCTTTAACAGAGCCGTCAATAAACTCAACCATAGAGTGAATGCGACTCTGACGATGTACCAGCACCTCAAGCTCATCCATAGGAGTGTCAAAGAGGTGATGAGCCTCAATAAGCTCAAGACCCTTATTCATGAGCGTGGCGCAATCGATGGTAATCTTGGCACCCATCTTCCAGGTTGGATGCGCCAAGGCGTCGTCAGCCGAGACGTTTTTGAGCTGCTCGCGAGAATATCCGAAGAACGGACCACCCGAGCAGGTCAGCCAAATCCTCTGGATATCAGCGGGGTTCTCGCCAATAAGGCACTGGAAGATGGCACTGTGCTCAGAATCAACGGGGATGAGCTGACCAGGCTTGACCAGAGGCATCAGAAGGTCTCCGCCAACAACAATTGACTCCTTGTTAGCGTAAGCCAGCACTTTGCCAGCCTTCACAGCGGCCAGACCAGCGTAAATACCGGCCTCTCCCACCACTGCGTTGACCACGCAGTCAACCTCATCCAGCTCAGCGAGCGCCTGAACGGCCTCAGGACCAAAGCTTGCTTTGCAGCCTTGTGGCAGTGAGTCGAGAAGGGCGTTGCCCTTGACACTTACATCGGCAAAAGCAACGTATTTGCAGTTGAACTCATTTGCTGCCTTCACGGCAAACTCAACCGACGACCTCACCGCAAGGGCTGCAACCTCCACCTTTTGCGGGAAATGACGGCATACATCAAGCGTCTGCATGCCCACAGAACCCGAAGCTCCAAGGACAGCAACACGCAGAGGCTCATGCCTTACAGCACGAGGCGCGGTATCTTCAAAAATGCTCAAAACCTATGCTCCAAACGGCAGCGCAATAGGTAGCTTGACCTGGCTAAAGAGCACGGCAAGCTGGAAGAGAAGAAACGCCGCCATAGTTCCAAAAATCATCGAATCAGTTCTATCAAGCAGGCCACCATGACCAGGCATAATTG
>JABZHK010000096.1:0-4887 GCA_015258885.1 Atopobium sp. | reverse complement strand
CTATGAATTCCGTCAATCGCTCACGAGCAAGACTCAGTTACGACCAGGTAGATAGCTATCTGCAAGGAGACACTACAGCGCTTGACTCCGCCGTGCCTAGAGAAGATGCTGTCGCAATCAAAGAAATGATTAACGTGCTCAATCAAATCCGAGTACTGAGAGAAGAGATTCGCGAGAAACGCGGCTCAGTAGATTTTGAGAGCGTGGAGACGCGCGTAGTGCTTGACCAGAATAACAAGCCAGTTGGAGTCTCGGTGCGAGAGCGCACTCAGGCAACGGGGCTTATTGAGGAAGCAATGCTTGCGGCTAATGAGAGTGTTGCGCACATGCTCAGCCAGCATGACCTTGAGTCAGCATATCGAGTGCATGAGCAGCCTTCGCCAGAGTCACTTAAGCTTGCGGTTACTCCGCTTGTAGCGATGGGTGCTCTTGAGCCAGACGTTGCGTCTCGTATTGCCATTGGCGATCAAACGGCTTTGCAAGAAGCCCTGGAGTCAGTGCATGGCACACGTTATGCTCGCGTGGTAAATGCGCAGCTGCTCAGGGCCCAAAAACGAGCAATCTATTTGCCAACTAATCAGGGACACTTTGCTCTGGGAGCAGATGCGTACTGTCACTTTACCTCGCCGATTAGGCGCTATCCTGACGTGATAGTTCACCGCACGCTCAAGCGTTTGCTTCGTGGTCAGACAGCGTCTCGCGCAGAGCTGAGCGCGTTACCGGATATCTGCAGCACCTGCTCTGAGCAGGAGCGCAAGGCAGATGCGGCAGCTCGTGCTACGCAAAAGATTAAACTGGCCGAGTACTATCAGAGCCGTCTGGGAGAAGAAACGTGGGGAACCATTGACGGCTGCGAACGCTTTGGCCTGTTCATTACGCTGGATGGTACCTACGCCGACGGGCTTCTCGCCGTGAGAGATTTGGGTCACGAATGGTACGTGTATGATCAGGAGACTCTGGCGCTGATAGGGGAATCAACAAGCAAAACGTATCGCATTGGCGGACGTGTGCGCGTGAAGATTTCTGGCGTAAATGTGGCTCGTGGTCAGATTGATTTGGCACTTGTGGAATAATAAGCAGGTAGATTACGTGCGGGTTTATAATGTGCCCGCACATATGATTGCATGATTGATATTGAATGATAGGTGAGTAAGATGGCACTTTCGGCACTTTCAGATGAGCTGATGCGCGCTGAAGGCATGATGATGCAGGACCAGAACGAAGAGGCTCTTGAGCTGCTGCTTCGTTTGGCTGAAGACGCTGAGGAATATGTGGACTGCAATTGTCAAACCACAGATGAGGTGCAGTATTTTGCGTTCCCCACGCTGTTTGACCGTTTAGCGTATAGGCGCGTGGAGAACGACCCTCGCAAGCTTGAGGACGTTCATGAGCCGTTTGATCGCCTGTACGGAGACCTTGCAATGGCTTACGTACGTACTGGCGATTACGAAAACGCCATGAATGCGCTGAAGACTGCCATTCGTTGGAACCCAATGAACTGCGGATTTAGGCTTGATTTGGCTGACCTGTTTAAGATTGCAGGCGATATTCGTGAGCACATGGCTCTGACGTTTGGTGTTTTTGAGCGTGCAAGTGAGGCAAGGCATCTGACCAGGGCGTTTTTGAACTTTGCGGCATGGTTTGAGGCTCAGGGTAGGCTCGAGCAGGCCGCGGCATGCTTGAGGGCTGCTCGTCGCTTTGAGGTTAAAGACAGCACTCTTGAGGCCGCGCTTGACCAGGCGGCAGGCACCCCTAAGGACCCTGATGGCCTTACCGACGAAGAAGCAAATGATCTGCTAGAGGCAGAGGGTCTGCCAACAGGCGCAAACGCCGAGATTGCGGTTTGCCTGCTGATGTGCGCGCAGGATTGTGCCGCCATGGGCGACAGAGCTACCGCAACTGAGATGACCATTCGCGCTCGCGATCTTGTGGGCGAGCAGGCGGCACTTGCGCTTCTGCAGCTTGTTCGCGACGCCGCAATCTCCGAGGGCTTCACCGCAGGCGGCAATCCTGCATCTGGCGAGAAAACCGATGCAGCAGAAACTTCAGACGGGGAAGGCAAGTAAGCATGGCCGAGACCCAGGGAAAACAGCAGGGTAAGAAGTCGATTGCACGCAATCGCTCTGCTCGCCATGAGTACGAGATTGGCGAGACCTTTGAGTGCGGCCTGGTGCTCACCGGCACCGAGGTCAAGAGCTTGCGTGAGCGCGGCTGTCAGCTGACCGATACGTTCTGCCTCATTCGTGACGGTGAGGCGTGGATTCACGGCATGCACCTGCACCCGTATACAAACGGTGGTGTGTGGAACGTTGACCCAGATAGAAAGCGCAAGCTGCTACTTCACCGCAGGCAGATTGACTATCTTGACGGAAAGCTTCGCCAGAAAGGCTTGGCGCTGGTTCCGCTTGAGATCTACTTTGACGAGCATAACCGCGTCAAGTTGCTGATTGCGCTTTCGCAGGGTAAAAAGCTCTACGACAAGCGTGCGTCTGCGGCTAAGCGCGATTCTGACCGTGAGATTCAGCGAGCTCTCAAGGAGCGCAGCCGCTAGTAGTGCGTCGCTGCCGTACGCGAGCGTACCGCCGGAAGCGGCTGGCGCTCGGAGCACGCCGAACTTCTCGTCAAAAAATTTCGTGCGAATTTTATGAGAATCATTCCTATTTTCGGAATAATGCTTTAGAATCGCTCAAGATTTGTTACTATCTGCATGAGCACTTAACTGCGGATAAGGGCCACGGTTAGTTGTCGTGCGCGTTAACTGCGCAAATAGAAGGAAAAGCGCATAAGCGCTTGGAGAGAGGAATAAAAAAATGGCAGAGAAAACTTACAAGTTTGTTTGCACTGTTTGTGGTTACGAGGTTGAGGTTGACACTCCAGAGCTTCCTGAGGACTATGTTTGCCCAGTTTGTGGCGTTGGTCCTGAGATGTTCGAGCTTGTCGAGGAGTAAACTCCCCACAAATTAGTCAGACAGGTTATCCGCGCAAGATTGCATGTTGGTAACCTCTTTGATGATCACCCAAACAAAATCGTAAAAGCGATGTAGGATTTAACCTGCATCGCTTTTCGTATGCGCCTGCGTAATATGTGCCGTTGATGTACGCAATGTGGTTGGAGTAGTCTTGAAGCACGCACTACAAATGTCAGATTCGGTGGAAGTTGCAGCATTCTTGGCCTTCTCGGGCGGAGTGATGGACGCCTATTCCTACCTGGTACGCGGCGGCGTTTTTGCCAATGCTCAGACGGGAAACTTACTGCTTTTTGGCATTAATTTGACAAGCGGATCGTTTGAAAAGTGCCTCAAATACGCTCTTCCAATTTTGGCATTTGCCATAGGTATTGCGCTTTCATATGCCATACGAGCCATTGCGCGAGAAGAACATCTGCACTGGAGACAGCTGGCGGTTATCGTAGAGATTGCGCTCCTAGGTGTAGTTTCTTTACTTCCAACCGATATGAACCTGCTGGCAAACAGCTTGACGTCACTTGCGTGTGGCATTCAAGTCCAGGCGTTTAGAAAGCTTCACGGGCATGCGTTTGCCACCACCATGTGCATTGGTAATCTTCGTGGCGGCACGCAAGAAATAGCGGCTTATATGCACACTCACGATTCATCTCACATTGAGACATCGCTGCTCTATTTTGGAACTATTTTCTGCTTTGTAGCTGGTGCGGTAGTGGGTAACTTGCTCATTCCGCTGCTGGGAACCCATATGATTTGGCTGTCACCTGCAGCGCTTCTCGTGGTTATTCTCATCATGTTTATTGATCGCGAGAAACAAGTTCTAGAAGCTCACGGTAAGTCTGCAAAGTAAGCCGTTAAGTAGGTTGCAAAGTAAGCCACAAAGTAAGCCACAAAGTAAGCCACAAAGTAAGCCGTTCCCAAAATAGTCATATCTTTTTTGAAAGAATGGCAGTTCGTGGGGTATACTCTCTACACTTTGAATTGTGTGCAGTGTCACTTGCGTACGCAATTCAGGAACATTGAAAACTGCATGGTGGCAGTTTCTCTCATTATTGGGGGTGACTGGATTCGACAAGGTGAGTTTGCGGTGGGCAGCAAGCCGTGGTCTCCTCGCCACGTAAAACAGGGGTAACGTCAAATTGAATTGACAACACTCTTACTTTTGAGCCTCGTATGGCTCTCGCTGCTTAATTTAGTTCAGCGCGTCTAACTGGGATTTTCTCCTGTTCTCAGGGTGACGTCATTTTAGGGAGATGCTTGTAAGGACGTAGTTGGTATGCCTTACAAAAAGATTGAACCAACTGGAGCACCAAACGCCTGTTACTAAGTGTGCGGTACTTGAGATTTAATTAGTAACTGAGCTTGGAGACACCTGCCTAGGATTTGCTTTGGACCGGAGTTCGATTCTCCGCACCTCCACCATACATTCGTTACTCATGAATGGCGAGAAACCCCGCAATTCATGAGTACTTTTTTAAACGCAACATTGTGTTGCACGTCTGCAAAAGAGCCGCACTCCGATGTATTTGGAGTGCGGCTTTTGCTGTTTAGGATTTATTTTTACGTTGGCGTTTGTTTTTTACTCGTTTAGCGGAAAGTCATAGGCTACGGACAGTTGAGGGGTAATATTTAGTTAGCAAAATCTAACAAACGTTAAAAGGCAAGTTCAGACACCATTTTCTGTACGTATAGTCCATAGCGTTGGTGGATTGCTTTTCAAATCAAATGACGACGTGAATGGAAAATAGGATCGAGGCGAAGCAATGTCAAAGAGCGCTTCAAAGTTTCAAAAAGTGCTGATGTCGTGGGTGTATCGCGGAAAAGAAATATTTAAGCCCCTTAACACAGGTGCCATTGATGAACACGTGAGGTGCATACGTGAGTATGTGGCCAATATTTTCTTCTACACTAAAGGCAGTACTAC
>JABZHK010000095.1:0-4935 GCA_015258885.1 Atopobium sp. | reverse complement strand
TATGCATGAGGTAGCTGCTGACGAGCTAGGAAATCCTGCCAGAATTGCCGTGCTTTCTGGTCCAAACCATGCAGAAGAGGTTATTAAGCAGGGAATCTCTGCAGCTGTTGTAGCGTCTGAAGATGCAGAGGTTGCTAAGCGCTTCCAGGCACTACTTTCTCGTCCGTACTTTAGAACCTACATTAGCTCTGACGTGCGTGGCGTTGAGGCGTGTGCTGCCGCTAAAAACGTTGTAGCTATTGCCTGTGGTATTGCCGTTGGCCTGGGTAATGGCGATAACGCCCTTGCTGCTCTTATGACACGCGGCTTGGCAGAGCTTGGCCGCGTAGTATGTGCTATTGGCGGAGACCCACTCACCTGCATGGGTCTTGCAGGAATGGGTGACTTGGTGGCTACCTGCACCTCCGAGCATTCTAGAAATAGAACCTTTGGAGAAGCCCTGGTTAAGGGCAAGACGCTTCAGTCATACCAGGAAGAAACAGGCATGGTTGTTGAGGGCGCTCAGGCTGTCATTGGTCTTTATGAGCTTGGTCAGCAGATGGACGTTGAGATGCCTATCACTTCAGCTGTTCATGCTGTGCTTTACGAAGGCGCTACGCCAGAAGACATTACTTCTCGCCTTACTAACCGCCTGCCTAATGAAGAATTTTATGGAATGACTCGATAGGAGAGTTAATGAATAACGTCCTGGTAGCACCATCTGTTCTATCCGCAGATTTCTCCAAGCTTAAGAGCGAGCTTAATTCAATTGCAAACGCTGACTACATCCATTACGACGTGATGGACGGTCACTTTGTTCCTAATATCTCTTTTGGTCCAGATATTTTCTCTTACTGCAAAAAGTCTTCTGAACTGCCCATTGATGTCCATCTGATGGTTACCAATCCAGCTGAGATTGCACCTCTGTTCCTGGACCGCGGCGCTGACGTTGTTACCTTCCACTACGAGGCTGAGGTTCACGCTCATCGCCTTGTTCACCTTATTAAGGACTCTGGCGCTAAGGCTGGCATTTCTCTTTGCCCAGGCACTCCCGTAAGCGTTCTTGAGGATCTTATTGAAGACCTTGACCTGGTGCTTATCATGACGGTTAACCCTGGTTTTGGTGGACAGAAGTTTATTCCTCACTCACTTGAGAAGCTTAAGGCACTCAAAGAGCTCTGCCGTAAGCACAACGTTAACCCTCTGATTGAGGTTGATGGTGGTATTAGTGCAGCTAATGCAGCTGATGTTGTAGCTGCTGGCGCTGATATGCTTGTTGCAGGTAGCGCTGTGTTTGGTCAGGAAGACCGCGGTGCAACCATCGAGGCTATCCGCTCTGCTGGCGAGTCTGCTCTTACCGTTCAGGGCTAAACTGCGGTCCTACGCTTTATTCGTACGCCAGATCTCCAAGATTGAATCAACAGAAACACGTTATGGATTACGTTTACTTAGACTATGCAGCTTCAGCACCAATGCGCCAAGAGGCGCTAGATGCCGAGAAAACCTATGAGGCTTCACCTATTGCTGGGGTGAACCCAAACTCTTTGCACTCGCTGGGACGTCAAGCAGCGCGAGAGCTTGATGGTGCTCGTGGCGTTATTGCACGTGCGGTGGGCGGCAAGTTTAGGGCTCCTGACGTGGTCTTTTGCTCTGGCGGAACTGAGGGCAATAACCTCTCTGTTCTTGGAATGGCAGAGGGTATTCGCAACAAAGACCACAAGCACAACACGGTGGTTTTCTCGGCAATTGAACACGATTCTATTTTGGATCTAGCGGCCGTTCTTCGCGAGAAGGGCTTTGAGGTAAGAATTGCTCAGCCTAACCGTCAGGGAAAGATTGAGGCTTCTGCCCTTGAGGGTCTTTTGGATCAGTCGGTAGCGCTTGTTTCCGTCATGTATGCCAATAATGAGACGGGCGTTATTCAGTCAGTTGTTGACCTTGCACGCGCTGCGCATAAGGTGGGTGCGCTTTTCCACACTGACGCGGTTCAGGCGTTTGGTCGTATTCCTCTTGAGGTGTCAGACGTAGATGCTCTGACTATTGCCGCCCATAAAATTGGCGGACCTCTTGGTATTGCTGCGGTGCTTATGCGCTCCAAAGTTCCGTTTAAGGCGCAAAGTTATGGCGGGGGACAAGAGGCTGGTAGGCGTCATGGTACCCAGGACGTTCGTGGCGCCCTAGCTTTTGCTGCTGCTGCTGCGTGGTGCCTGGAGAACCTCACACAAACGCAGGAGAGCGTTTCTGCGCGCGCTAATAAGGTGTATGAGGCTCTTTGTGCTTCTCCTAAGATTAAGCCAACTACAGAGGCTTATGCGGGCAAAGATCACATGCCTGGTACGGTCAGTATTATGGTTCCTTCAATGGATTCAGAGACGCTTATCTTAAAGCTTGACCAGGCAGGTTTTGAAGTCTCGGCTGGCTCTGCATGCTCTTCAGGTTCTCTTGACGCAAGTCATGTTCTCTCGGCTATGGGCATCTCTAGAAACGAGGCTCTAGGCAGCCTACGCATTACCTTTGACGAGCGCGTTTCTGAGGCTGACCTTGATGCCTTCTGTGCAACCTTGCTGCAGATTGTTGGATAAATTTTTCACATACTAATCTCTGCATTAGTTATGTTCTGCGTCCGATACGTCCTTATTTACGGTAGACTAGATGAGTAACCGTATATGAGGAGGCCCTATGAGTGAGTCTGTAAATCTGATGCAGCTCCAGGATATTGATTTGCAGCTGCTAAAACTCGCATCCAACTTGGCCTCAATGCCCCAGGTTCAAAAGATTAAAAACGCTCAACTTGCAGAGAAAAAAATTGCTTCTCAGCTCAAGCAGGTACTTGGCGTAAAAAAAGACGTAGAAATTGATATTTCTGACCTCAATGAGCAGCGTGCCCACTATGTCCAAAAGACAGAAGAGGTCTCCGCTGCTGTAGAAACTGCTACCAATCACCGTGCTCTTAGAGACTTTGACCAGCAGCTTTCTTCTTTGGCAAAGAATATCGAGAAGTGCGATTTTAAACTTGCAGCAAAAGCAGAAGAGCTTGAGAAGTGCAAGAAAGCTTACCAAACAGCACAAGACTTGCAGGTAAAGCTTATGAAAGAACGCGAGAGTCTTTCTCAGTCTCTTGAGATTGATTCTGCGGCACTTCGTGCAGAGATTGTAGAGCTCTCTAAGTCTCGAGAAGAACTTGCAGCTCAGATTTCTGCGAACACGCTTGAGCGTTATGAAGCTGCACGTAAACGTTTTAAGGGCCTGGCAGTTGAGCACCTTGTAGGAAACGTTCCAAGTGTCTGTCGCGTTAAACTGCAACCAAGTTCATTCCACGATCTTCAGCACAGCTCTGAGATTGCTGAGTGCCCTTATTGCCACAGGATGCTTATTACTTCTACAGCGTTTGAAGAATAAAGGAATTTCTCGCCATGTTGGATAAAACCGCTCAGCCCTCTGTATGCCTTGTGGTGTGCGGAGGAATTGCTGCATATAAAGCCTGCGAAGTACTCAGAGGCCTTCAGAAAGCTGACTGCGACGTTCGTGTTGTTATGACAGAAGATGCAGCTCAGTTTGTAGGAAAGACTACCTTTGAAGCATTAACGCATCATGAGGTAGTGCAGTCGCTCTATAACAATGCCGAGACTCCTGTTGCTCACGTTGACCTTGCTGACTGGGCAGATTGCATGGTAGTTGTACCAGCTACCGCCAATATCATGGCTAAGATGGCTCACGGTATTGCTGATAACGCTGCAAGCGCAACGCTTTTAGCGGCTCATACGCCAGTTCTGGTGGCTCCTGCTATGAATACACACATGTGGGAAAATCCAGCCACTCAGGCTAACGTGGCACTGCTGCGTCAGTGCGGCATCCAGATGGTTATGCCCGAGTCAGGTCGCCTTGCCTGCGGTTATACCGGTGACGGAAAGCTTGCTCCGGTTCAGCAGATTGTTGACGCTGCACTAAAGGTTCTTTCCGGCAAAGATGCTACGTCAACCAAGCAAGATCTTGCAGGTAAAAAGCTTCTTATTACCGCAGGACCAACTCACGAGAAGATCGATCCAGTTCGCTTTATTGCCAACTGTTCAACAGGAAAACTTGGCTATACCGTAGCCAAAGTTGCTGCTCATCGTGGAGCAGACGTCACACTAATCTCTGGACCCACGCACTTGGAAGCTCCTCAAGGCGTCAACGTGCAAAGGGTAATATCTGCTGAGGATATGTATAAGGCGTGCACAGACGCTTTTGACAACGTTGATGCTGCTATTTTGACGGCAGCTGTTGCCGACTACACCCCAGCTCATCCAGCAGACCATAAGCTCAAGAAATCATTAGAGTATCTTGAGTCTATTGAACTTAAAGAAACCACCGATATTCTCGCCAGCCTGTCTAAAGCAAAGAAAGACCAGGTTGTTGTAGGTTTTGCAGCCGAGACAAATAACGTCTTGGAGCATGCTCAAGCTAAACTTGAGCGTAAAGGTTGCTCCATGATTGTGGCAAATGATGTTTCTAGGCCAGACTCAACCTTTGGTTCAGATACAGACCGTGTGGCGTTTGTGACTCCTCAAGGTGTAGAACAGCTTGAGACTTTGCCACTGGAAGATGTAGCTTCAGAGCTTTTGGACCGTGTTTCCAAGATGCTTGAGGAGCGTGCATAGCGTGCAACCAGAAGAACTTTTTATTGGATGCCATCTCTCGGCAGGTAAGGGCTGGGAGGCAATGGGTAAAGACGCTCTTTCTATTGGAGCAACAACCTTTGCTTTCTTTACCAGAAATCCACGTGGCGGCAACGCTAAGGCTCTAGATGAGGCTGATGTTGCAAAGCTCAGGGAGCTGCTTGAGGTCAATCACTTTGGACCTTTGGTTGCACACGCTCCTTACACCATGAATCTGTGTTCGGCTAAAGAAGAAACCAGGGATTTTGCCCGTCGTGCGCTCACAGAAGATCTTGAGCGTATGGAGTATCTACCAGAT
>JABZHK010000094.1:0-4949 GCA_015258885.1 Atopobium sp. | reverse complement strand
ACTCGACACCTACCTGGTGGAACTGGCGCAGACGGCCCTTTTGAGGACGCTCTCCCCTAAACATTGACTCGGCGTACCAAAGCTTTGCAGGAGTTCCTCCCTGTGGCACAAAGTTATGCTCAACAGCAGCACGGACCACACCAGCAGTTCCCTCAGGACGCATAGCCATACGCTGACGAGGTTTAAGACTGGACTCATTGCCAGCAGCTAGCAGATCATCAAGCAGCGCGCCAGAGAAGACGCGGAACATCTCTTTGCGTACTACATCGGTTGACTCACCAATACCGTGAACAAAGGTGTCTACCTGCTCAAGTGCAGGAGTCTCAATGCGGTCAAAACCATAAGTACCAAACAGATGGCGGGCAATATCTTGCATATGCTCCCAAGAGCGCATATAGCCGCCGTAAAGATCTTCGGTACCTTGAATTCTCTGACCCATGAATCCTCCTTGTTACAAACATAGATGTTTCTAGTTTACCCATGAGAGACAGCTCTGGCGTAGAAAAGCTTTTATAACTTTTGAAACCTATGAAAAAATCCGATTATTTTCTAGAAAACGTGAAAAAGTGCGTATGTGAGGGTTGCTTTTTAATTCCTACCATTTAGTATGAATTAGCGGATTTTGGGGTATGACAAAAACATCAGTGACATTGGCGTTTGTCTTTGTCACAAAATCGCACTAGCACAAAGGTTTTTGCTCGCCCTAGAGCTGACATCTAGCTAGTCACAAACGTATCACGTGCTTGCACGTAGAGATATTTGGAGAGAGATTTATGGCAACTGAGCTACTCCGTGTAAACGGAATTTCCGCAGGTACCGAGGAGAAATCCATCCTGCATTCAATTGATCTGAGCATTGGTGATGGCCAGGCTCACGTTCTGATGGGACCTAACGGCGCAGGTAAATCAACACTTGGCCGCGTCATCATGGGCGACCCTACCTATAAGATTACCGAAGGTTCCCTCATCTTTAATGGCGAGGATGTAACTGAGCTTGCTGCAGATAAGCGCTCACTTGCAGGCATCTTCCTCTCCTATCAGGCGCCTGTTGAGGTTCCTGGTGTTCCTCTTTATTCATTCCTGCGCACCATCACACAGATGCGTCCTGAGCTTAAGATGACCGCTCGTCAGTTCCGTCAGCGTGTTGGTCAGATTTCTGATCAGCTTGAGCTTGACCAGGGCTTCTTGATGCGTGAACTTAACGTTGGCTTCTCTGGTGGCGAGAAGAAAAAGGTTGAGATGCTCCAGCTTCTGCTGCTTCAACCTAAGCTTGCCATTCTCGACGAGACAGACTCTGGCCTGGACGTTGACGCGCTCTCCGTTGTTTCAAAGGGCATTCAGGCCTATCGCGAGACCTGCGACGGCTCGCTGCTCATCATTACTCACAACACCCGCATTCTTGAGCGTCTTGAGATTGACCGCACTCACGTTATGGTCAAGGGTCACCTGGTGGCAGACGGTCCTGCTGACCTCATCAATCAAATTGACCACGAGGGCTTTGAGCGTTTTGAGAACCAGTCTGACGAGGGCGGTGCTAACTAGTGAGCGAGAAGAAGCGATCTGAGGTCGCTGACGTAGACCGCTCGCTCTACGACTTTACCAAGTCCGAGGAGGGTTACGAGCGCTACGATGATGGCCTTACGCCAGAAATTGTGCGTGCTATTTCCGAGAAAAAAGAAGAGCCCGAGTGGATGCTCCAAATGAGGTTGTCGGCTCTGGAAACCTATCACCAGCGCCAGATGGCTACCAACTGGGGACCTTCTATTGCAGGTCTGGATTTGAATCATATCTCCACGTATGTCTCGCCAAAGACTCAGCAGGCAAATAGCTGGGACGATGTACCTGAAGATATTAGGGATACCTTTGATCGTCTGGGCATTCCACAGGCAGAGGCAGAGAGCCTTGCTGGTGTTGGTGCTCAGTACGATTCCGAGATTGTCTATCACAACATGCGTGAGGAAGTTGCTGAGCAGGGTGTTATTTACACCACTATTGAGGATGCTTTGCACGACCCGCAGTGGGAGCCTGTTGTTAAAGAGTACTTTGGCAAGCTCATTCCTCCTTCAGACCACAAGTTTGCAGCGCTGCACTATGCCGTGTGGTCTGGCGGTTCTTTTGTGTATGTTCCTAAGAATGTCACTCTGGACTACCCACTTCAGAGCTACTTTAGGCTGAATGCTCAGGGTGCTGGCCAGTTTGAGCACACACTTATTATTGTTGAGGAAGGCGCTGACCTGCACTTTATTGAGGGCTGCTCCGCACCTAAGTACTACGCAGCAAACCTTCACGCAGGCGCTGTTGAGCTCTTTGTTAAGGACGGCGCTCGCCTGCGTTATTCGACCATCGAAAACTGGTCCAAGAACATGTACAACCTCAACACTAAGCGCGCCATCATTGGTAGCAACGCAAAGATGGAGTGGGTCTCGGGCTCTTTTGGTAGCCACGTTTCCTACCTCTATCCTTCTACGATTATGAACGGCGATTCCTCTAACTGCGAATTTACCGGTATTACGTTTGCAGGAGCTACGCAGGACCTGGATACAGGCTGCAAGGTTATTATCAACGGCTCCAACAACTCGGCAAACGTTGACACCAAGTCCATCTCCAAGGACGGCGGCGTCAACACCTTCCGTTCTGCCGTAACCGTTGGTCGCAAGGCAGAAAATGCTCGCGTGGCGTTCTCGTGCCAGTCTCTGATGCTGGATAACATCAGCCGCTCCGACACCATCCCAGAGATGGATGTCCGCAATGCAACTGCTCAGATTGGCCACGAGGCAACTATTGGCCGTATTTCTGACGACACTGTTTTGTACCTGATGAGCCGCGGTTGCTCTGAGGCTGAGGCTCGTACCATGGTAGTCAACGGATTTGCAAACCCTGTCTCAAAGGAGCTCCCTATGGAGTACGCCGTTGAGATGAACAATCTAATTAAACTTGAGATGGAAGGAGCGATTGGCTAATGGATAACGTTTTGATTAATCGCGCCAACGTTCCTGCAGCTCAGACATGGAACCGTCTACGCGCTAACTCACTGTCAGTTACCGTCCCCAATCACGCTGATGCAGGCACAGTGTACCTGCCTCTACCTCGCCTTTTTGAGCGCATTGAGTGTGGAATGGGCCAAGAGGTTACTGACTACGTAGAGTCACAGGCATTCAAGTCTGATTTCTACAACGTTCCCGCTCGTACCAAGCGAGAAGATCCTATTGTTGTTGCCGTTTCTGCTGCTCAAAACCAGTGTGCTAACACCGGCATCATTGTGCGCGAAGGTGCTGAGGCTACCGTAGTCATCGCAGCGTTTGCAGGCGATGTTGACGGCGACGCACCTACAGGCAGCGACGCGAACGACGACGCGCTTCCAACCAGCGCTGCGCTCACCCGCATTGTGGTTGAGGCTGGCGCTAAGCTGCACCTTATTGAGATGCTTGGCGTCAACGAGGGCCAGCAGCACCTTGAAAGCGTTGGCCTTGAGATTCACCAGAACGCGGCTGTTGATGTTAAGCAGTACGCTCTGGGTGGATCAACCATCGGTCTTGGCCTTACCGCCAACTTAGTTGGCACTCAAGCTCGTCTTGACCTCAATAATCGCTATCACGCCACTCACGAAGAGACGCTTGATATCAATCACCTAGTACGCATGCGTGGTACCTCTACGCGCGCGCAGCTCACCGAGTCTGGCGTCCTTAACGAGGCAGCTAAGAAGACGCTTCGCGCAACCATCGATCTTGTCCGCGGCGCAAAGGATGCCCAGGGCAACGAGATTGAAACAGTCATGATTCTTGGTGACGACGTTGTCAACAAGACCATGCCTGTTATTCTCTGTGATGAAGACGACGTTGCTGGTAACCACGGCGCTACTATCGGATCCGTCTCCCCTGAGCAGCTTGATTACCTTGCGGCTCGAGGACTTTCTCACCAGGCTGCTGAGCAGATGTTTATACGCGCTCTTTTTGAAGACGCCATCATCAACGCGCCTGAGGAGATTTCCCACCGCGTGGCTGTTGAGCGTTGCGAGGCTGAGCTGGGCGCAGAAATTGCTCACGACTATGACGAAGCTGCAGCTAGTGACGATGCAGCTGGCAACTCCCTGGCTGCCAGTGATGGCAGGGATTCCGGCGCTAAAGCCGATTCCAGCAAAGGTGGTGTCGCGTAATGACCGACGCAGAAGTTGCTCAGATTACCGATAATCCTTACAAGGCAGATTTTCCGATTCTGGCAGCAAATCCCGAGGTAGCTTACTTGGACAGCGCTGCTACTTCTCAGCGCCCACGCGCGGTCATTGAGGCGCAGTCTCGCTTCTACGAGACCATGAACGCAAACGCTCTGCGCGGATTGTACCGTTGGAGCGTGGAAGCAACCGCGGCTATCGATGGTGCTCGCGCTTCGATTGCAAAGTTCATTGGCGCTGTCGATAAAAACGGCAAGCCAGAAGACCGTCAGATTATCTTTACGCGCAACACTTCTGAGGCGCTTAATCTAGTTGCTTCAAGCCTTGGTCGCTATGCGCTTAAACCAGGCGATGACGTGGTCATTTCCATCATGGAGCACCACTCTAACATCATCCCTTGGCAGCAGATTTGCAAGGCTACCGGCGCAAACCTGGTGTACCTGCGTATGAACTCGCAGTATCAGATCACGCCTGAAGAGATTGCATCAAAGATCACCGAGCGAGCAAAGATTGTGTCGGTCACACATGTCTCCAACGTGCTGGGAACTCACAACGATATCAAGGCCATTGCCAAGCGCGCTCACACTGTGGGTGCCTACATGGTTGTTGACGCCGCCCAATCCGCACCTCACATCCCTCTTGACGTGCATGATCTTGACTGCGACCTGCTGGCTTTCTCGGCACACAAGATGTGTGGACCTATGGGCATTGGCGTGCTCTGGGGTCGTGCAGAGCTGCTTGATGCCATACCACCGTTCCTTACTGGCGGCGAGATGATTGAT
>JABZHK010000093.1:0-4992 GCA_015258885.1 Atopobium sp. | reverse complement strand
TGACACTATTACGCCGGATAACCTACGCATGTTTAGGCAGCTTGGGTGCACCAAAATTCAAATTGGCATTCAGAGCACGCGTCAAGAAATTCTTGACGCAAACCAGCGTCAGATGAGCGTTGCCCAGATTAAACGAGCGTTCTCGCTGATTCGCTTGTACGGATTTAAAATCCACTCTCATCTGATGGTTAACCTTTTATGTGCAACCCCTGAAGCAGACAAACAGGACTTTAAAACGTTTGTCACAGATCCAGGATTTCTGCCTGACGAGATTAAGCTCTACCCCTGTGCACTGGTATCTGGAACGCAATTGGTCCAGAAATACCGTGAGGGTACATGGCAGCCATACACCAAAGATGAGCTGGTAGACGTGCTTGTTCAAGACGTGCTTGCAACGCCTCCATACGTGCGTATTTCTCGCATGATCAGAGACATTAGCGCCACTGATATTCTGGTAGGAAACAAACATACCAACCTTCGTCAAATGGTTGAGCAAGAGCTAGCCACCGAAGATGTTGCAAGCCGCGTGCAGGAAATTCGCTTTAGAGAGATTAACCAGCAGCAGGTACGCGCCGCGGAACTTACGCTGCAAGACTTTGCTTACACTACCGCAGTCAGTGACGAACACTTCCTGCAGTGGGTAACTGCTGACAATAAAATCGCAGGTTTCTGTAGGCTTTCACTTCCCCACTGGGACAAACTGACCGCTGGTGCATGTGATGTTATCGACAATGAGCTGCTGGTACAGCCAGGTCAAGCCATGATCAGAGAGCTCCACGTGTACGGACAGGCGCTTTCGCTGGGCTCGGAAGGAATGTCTGCTCAACACCAGGGCTTGGGCCAAAAACTTCTTGCCAAAGCCTCTTCTATCGCGGCTGAGGCGGGTTATACCAGCCTTAACGTTATTAGCTCAATTGGAACGCGCGCTTACTATCGCACTCAGGGCTTTACCGATGCAGGTCTCTACCAGCAAAAAGCTCTGTAAAGGTGACATGGCCTTGTACCTCTAAACAAGCTTCCTACGCTTACTTCTTACGTCACAAAAAATGCCGAGAAGACCGTTGATCTTCTCGGCATATTCATGAGCGCCACCCTCTCCTGGACGCGAATGAATTTTAAGGAATCAGCGACAGAATCTGAGAGAGATTCTTCTTGCCAAAGTCAACCTTCTGGCCGTCGTTGATAACCAAGCATGGAACACTCATGACATCGTAGGTGTCTTTGAGCTCCTTGAAGTGGTTGATGTCGTAGACATCGCAGGTAACCTGAGGATTATCTGCAGCAATGCGCTGAGCAGCCACAACAACATCTGGGCACATGGTACAAGAAAGTCCCACCAAGACCTGAAGATGTGTCTTTGACTCGATAGCGGCAATAGATGCCTTATCCTCGTCACTAATAGGCTGACCAGGACCTGCAGCGTTATAGAGTCCAAGTACAAACGAAGTGAACTCATGGCCGCCGGGAACACCGTGGAACGCAAGGCCTGTTGGAGTGCCATCCTGTGCGCACACACGAACAACAGGAAGGTTCTTCTCGCCCGTGCCTGAAACCGTCTGAACGCTCAGCTTGTCAGTCATAGAAGAAAGTTCTTCCATGTAAGCTACAAGCTCCTCAGAAACAGGTCTTTGATCAAGCTCAAGCTGAAGCACAAGCGGACGTGCCATGCGCTCAAAGACAGCGTTGAGCTGCGCCTTCATGTCGTCAGTGAAAAGCTCTCCAGAGTCAGAGACTGTCTTGGCTGCTGGAGCCTCAGAAGCCTCCTTCTTGGACGAGATGCGCGTGACGTTCATCTGTGGAACTAGGCCGGTCTTTTCTTGAGCGCGCTTAATGTAGCGCTCCATCTCGGTGGCGGTAGTTGCCGCCTGACCAATAGCCGTTGCAACCTGACGTAGTGGCTTTTGACATACGTCGCCTGCACCAAAGAGACCCTCACGGGTTGTTTCCTGGTGCTCGTTGGTGATCAGATAACCGTAATCATCAGTCTGAGCCAGCTCTTTTACCAGGTCGGTCTCTGGCGCATAACCCGCGAAGACAAAGACGCCAATGGAATCTCCATCATCTGGAGCAAACGTGGTCTTCTCGCCCGTCTTGAGGTTCTTGTACGTAATAGACCTAAGTGCGGAATCTCCGGCAACGGATTCAACCTGCGTGTTGTACAGAACCGTAATATTTGGATTAGTGCGAGCAGCCTCGGACGACGCAGGGGCGCAGGTAAATGCTTCCTCGCGCACAAGAACCGTGACGTGCTTTGCGTACTTAGTTAGAAATACGCTTTCTTCTGCAGCTGCAAAGCCTCCACCAATAACAAAGACTTCTTTGCCGGTGAAGAACTCGCCATCGCAAGTGGCGCAGTAAGCAACTCCATGACCCTGGTAATCCTCTTCTCCCACAAAGCCGATATGGCGAGGATGTGCTCCAGTGGCCAGAAGAACCGAAAAGCAGGTACGCTCACCTTTGGTGGTGTGAACTACCTTGACATCTCCAGACATGTCCAGGTCAGTAACTTCTGCCAGCAAAAACTCTGCACCAAAGGCCTCAGCCTGCTTACGCATAGTTTCTGAAAGCTCAGAGCCACTAGTAGAGAAAACTCCCGGGTAATTAACGACCTCATTAGTGATAGTGATCTGTCCGCCGAAATGGTCCTTCTCGACAACTAGAACACGGTAGCGAGCGCGGGCCAGATAGAGGGCGGCGGTGAGCCCAGCTGGCCCACCGCCGATAATCACCGCGTCGTAGAGGTCTTTGACGTCGGTCATTGTAAGCTCCTAAATCTTAGAGCTGACCAACAAGGTCAAGGCTTGGCTTCAGGGTCTCAGCACCTGGCTGCCACTTAGCTGGACAGACCTGATCGCCGTGCTCTGCAACAAACTGTGCAGCCTGGAGAAGGCGGAGAAGCTCCTCAGCGTTACGGCCAATGCCACCAGCGGTGACAAGCTCAACCTGGATGACACCCTCAGGGTCAACAATGAAGGCGCCACGCTCAGCAAGGCCTGCGTCCTCAATAAGGACCTCAAAGTTCCTTGCAAGAACGTGAGCTGGGTCAGCGAGCATTGGGTAGGTTACCTTAGAGATACGCTCGGACTCCTCGTGCCATGCCTTGTGGACAAACTCAGTGTCGCAAGAGACAGAGTAGACCTCTGCGCCAGCAGCCTGGAACTTGTCATAGTTGTTAGCAAGATCCTCAAGCTCAGTTGGGCAAACAAAGGTAAAGTCAGCTGGATAGAAGAAGAACAGGCTCCACTTGCCCAGTGTGGACTCCTTGCTTACCTCAGTGATGTCACCGTTGTGGAATGCGTTTACCTTAAAATCACCAATTTGCTTACCAATAAGAGACATAGTCAGTTCCTTTCTGTAAGTAAAACAACTTATAAAACGTGCTAGTTAGAAGTTTACTCTCTTTAACTCTTTTGTCAATAACAATAATGATTACTATTTATATCCACAAAAAAACAGGCCAGATTACTCTGACCTGTGAACAGTTGGTGGGCGTTATAAGATTTGAACTTATGACCTCTTCCGTGTCAGGGAAGCGCTCGTCCCCCTGAGCTAAACGCCCGAATATGTTTGCTGCTGGGGATGCAGCAAGGGATATATTACGAGAAACCCGCCCCTCTTGCAACCGTCAAACTCAACTTTTTTAGAAATTTGCAAAAGATCGGTTCGTCGTAACATTGATGACTATTTAAATACCGCGGGCTATCAAATGAATGATCGCCTTTTAAACCTGTATGTCTTCTTCATTTCAATTATTAAAAGATAGGCAACTGAATTGTAAAAGCATACAGTCTGAAGTATTATGGCAAGTCGTTCGATTGAGGGAGAAACTTATGAACTTTCTGGAATATAACAAAGACGAGAAGCTTCACTTTAATTATAAGAAATCATGTGGTCTCTGGTTAATTGTTGTAGCTCTCATCATTTTTGCAGCTACCGTAATAGGTGGAAAGCAGATTATCAATATGTCCGTATTTAGCTTTGGATATGTTGCAGCCTTCTTATCTATAAATACAAATAAGAAAGTTCTCAATAAGTTTTCCGATGGTCCTTCAAGTAAGTTCCAGAACAAAATGTCTCTATACGCGGTGATTTTCTTATTCATTTTGATGTTTTTATTAGGTGGACCATTTTTTGCAACTGAAAACTGGAGACTTATTTGGTTGGGCGCGTTAATGGCCACGGCGCTGCACTTTTTCCTCTATTACTTTGTACACGGAAAATCGATGATTTATCTGGCAATACTCTGTGCCATCAATATTGGTATAGGTTATATTTTTCCAAATATTCCACTGACAATAACAGCCTACATCGATGCAGCAATTAAACTTGGCTTTGGAATATACCTGTTCTTTTTCTCAAAGCCAACACAACAAAAATAGCCTTCTCCTAGAGACCGTGTGCGTCAAACGTGTCCTTAACCAAAGCCACAAGCATTGGTATAAACACAGCCACGCCTGCTAAAAGCATTGGATTGTCACGTACTTCCGGAATGTCCTGTAAGAAATTCTGCAGATCATAGACAAGACCAACGGCAACGGCAATAAGAATAGGTGCCAGAATAATCAAAATAGGATTTGGTGGTTTACGCATAAGGATGCTTTCTTTTACAAGTACTGCACACGCAGCGGTCCAATGGAGCAAAGATACGTATCAAGCCACATTCTGGCTTTTCTTCCCTACTTCTTCCCTACTTCTTACGCTTAACCTTAATTTGAATGCCAGAGGTCTCTGGACGAGACGATGTAGAAGCAACAGCGGGTTTCTCGCCATTTACAAAGGCGGAGAAGCGCTGACGGAAACGATTCCACTTGTGATAGATAGACTCGTGATCATGAGATCTAAGGCCCAAAAGCATGCTTGCAGCCATAGTTGGAAGCAGATACTCAATAGCGCGCCAAAGCACAAAGCCTGCAGCAATTTCCTCGCCAAACATATGGCCAAACAGGAAGGCAAAGCCACCCTCTGCACCACCAGTTCCACCAGGAAGTGGAA
>JABZHK010000092.1:0-5071 GCA_015258885.1 Atopobium sp. | reverse complement strand
CCTAAGGAACACACTTAAGTCAGATAATCTGCTCAGATGCGGGCATTTTACACACCTAATAAAGATAATCTGCATGATTGAGGTATTTTCAGCGTCATGTATACGCCTTTTTGACAGATTATCTGACTTAGGTGTGTTTTGAACTGCCTCCCATTTCTCGTGTCTAAGAAATGGGAGGCAGTTCACAAGGTAGTCGCCTTTTGCTTACGTGTTTGAATGCTCAACGCATTTGTATTTTGTTGCGAGCTAGTCCTCGTCATCAACCATTTCTACAACGGGTTTGCCCATGTAATTGATACCGTCGACCAGCTCTTCCAGGGTGATTCTTTGACCTAAGATAGTTGCCTGAACAAGCTCTTTGTAGAACTCACGAGCTTCATCCATAAGATCAAGAATACTTTCAGTTTTGATCTCTCCTGTGTAAGGCTCTTTCCAAGGAAGGCGCTTGAGATTAGCGGTAGGGAAGTCCTCAGTCATAACAATACGGTGAGCCATTGCGGCAACGTACGAATTGTTTGAAGGGCGCATGAACTTCTCGGTCTTGTATAAAACGTCAGGAAGCTTGGTAGTGTACTTAGGATCAGTGCGCTCTACCGTGTGGTAAATGCGAGCGTAGTCCTGGAGGGCTTTCTCGTACTCACCAACGCCGACATTAAGGCCAAATACCTGAAGCGCTACTTGCGAGAAAAGCGCGCCACCAACGTGTTTGGTGGATTCAATGGCTTCAAGCACCTCAGCTGGTGGAAAAGTCTCAACAGTAGTGTGGCGCATGTGCCAAAGAAGGTATGAATCCAAATCCGTTTCGATGATTGGATGAAGCTCTCTGTAGGCATTCTTGAGAGATGGTTCCGCCTCAATCAATGCATCTTGCTGGGAATACACAAATGGATGGACAATTCTATCCAGGGCGTAGTGTGCTAAGAGGCCAAGCGCAAACGCACGACCAGCGGGCATGTCGCTCTGCGGTAGGCGAGAAACACCATCGCGAATAGAGAGAAACGCGTCAACAATATGACCCGCATGCATACGACGATGTAGTCTATTGCAGGCAAGCGAGTGGTTTGGCCAGGCAAGATGACGTGCTAGGAAGGGATCAGGACCCTGGTTTCCAAGCAGGAATGCATTGACCTCTGCATCAGTTGCAACAAGTTCTTGCGGTAAATCATGAACCACCTCTGCGCCAAACAGATAGTGAGTTATTAAAGCAGGCATAAGACTCCTCGTAGTTTTTCAATATAAGAGTAGCCTAAAACAGCTTACAGGCGTTAAAATTTCTCCTTCGTGTTACAAGATTTAATGATACCTGGGAACTGACACATGGGTCTACTTGAAATTTTAATGCTGGGTGTGGCGCTTGCAACTGATGCATTCTCTGTCACTATCTCTAACACCTTTGCCTTTGATGACCATAGGTTTTCTCGCCTCATGCGTATGCCTCTTTTCTTTGGACTCTTTCAGTTTGGTATGCCTCTTGCCGGTTATTTTGTTGGTGGCATTGCAGCAGAGTTGATTGAGAAGTACGCAGGTGTTGTCTCGTTGGTTATTCTTGGCTTCATTGGTTCAAACATGCTGTACAGCGGCTATAAGGCGCTCAAAGAAGATGCTTCTGAAGAAGATGAGGAAGAAGCTCAGCAAGGCGCTCAGCAAAGCGCTATAACGCTTTCTTACGGCAAGCTAGTATTTCAAGCTGTTGCTACGGCAATTGATGCATTTGCTGTTGGTGTAAGTTTTAGGGCACATAGCGTAGACATTTTGGTTGCCTCGGCACTCTTTGGCATTATTACCGCTATCCTCTGCATTATTGCATTGTTTATTGGTAAAAAACTCGGCTCGCTTTTGGGCGACCGCGCCGAGATGGTCGGTGGTGTGGTGCTTATCCTGATTGGACTAAAAGCTTTTTTTGGATAAAATCTGTTTGACCAGACGGATTATGTAGCAGGTAAGGAGGTAGCGTGAAGTTTATCCCAGATTGTCTGCGCCAGAAGATGCATAAAACTTTTGGACCAAAAGACCCTGATGAGAAGATCACTCCACCAACTGCCACTTCTGTTACAAGAACCTCATTTATTATCCTGGCTATCTCGGCGGTTGCTGCACCTGTAATAGCTACGGTAGCAAATGTTTTGAGTCCAGGAATTTCTTATGTTCAGCAGGAGCTTCTTCCTCCACAGCTTAATTCAAAAGTTCCAGGCTATGCTCGAGCGCTTATTCAACTTGCGCAACGAGAGGGCTCCCTCAATCTTTTATGTACTTCCAAAGAAGCGGTAAAGCCCCTGGTAGAAACATATTCAAGAATGTTTTCTATGCCTGTTACGGTGGGTGAGGCAACGGAGGAAGAAATTCAGGAGTTTATTCAGCAAACATATACTTCTGGTAAGAGTTCGGAGTCTGAAACTTCTGATACCAAATCTGGTACTGATTGGGGTTTTGAGAAACCCGATGTCATTTTCTTGGCAAGCGAAGCTCTCATGCAAAACTTTGAGACTTCCGCATACTGTCAGCCATATGAAGTTTCTTCAACAGACCAGTACGTGCGTCCAGAGTTTTTTGACGCCACTGGACACTGGTATGCCTACGCTGCAGATCCATTGGTTTTACTTGTAAATCAAGAGCGTCTTAATGAGAAAAAGATTCAGCGTCCACGCGAATGGACCGATCTTCTTACAGATGGCCTGCGTGGAAGGTATGTTATTCCTGACCCCGCACTTACGTATGCGGGCAAGAAGTTTGAATCGCTCTTTTTAGGACAGTATGGTCTGGATAAAGGCGCTCAAATTATCCAAAGTTTGTTTGAAAATGTTGACGCATTTTCTGAGAGTACTTATCAAGCTATTAGAGACACAGGATTTGGCAGGTACAGGGCTTGTGTTTGTTCGCTGAGCGCTGCTTATAGAGCAATTACTAAAGACGATTTTGATAATCTTTCAGTTATTCTGCCAGGCACTTCTTATTTCTCTACGATAAGGTCATTTGTATGTCGGGGGTCAAAACATACGTATTCAGCGTATTTATGGCAGGAATTTATTACTAAGCGAGATTCTGCTGAACACATGGGAGAAATGGACTCGTTCTTCTCGCCAGTTATTGAGGGAACACCAACGCCTTGGTATGCAGATCGTCTGAATTTGACAGCAGTAAGTGAATCAATGCAGATAGCTCCTGCTCCAACCGATGCAGAAGGCAATCTCATCAAGCTTGAAGACATCCACGCTACCTACAGTAAGTTGATCAACGCATAGCTCTTTCTAAACGTTAAGCATTTGGACACCAAAAAACGGCCCAGGTAACTGAGCCGTTTTGCTTTAAAGGTGGAGTGGCGAGAAGACCGGTTTTCTCGCCAAGAAGCTCTGATGAAGAACTAGACGTAGAAGAGCATTTTGTTGTAGCTAGGAACTGGCCACCAGTCGTGCCCGCAGATGAGCTCCATGGAGTCAACAGCGCTGCGCAGGCGGGCCATAGCAGGAAGAACCTCATTGCAGTAGTATTCGCACTGCTCCTGAGGCTGATCCTTCATCTGGTGAGCTGTGGTGTTGATCTCATCAAGACTGTTGGTAGCTGCGTAAATCTCGTCAATACCTGCGGTGAGTTTCTCAACAATCTCTGTCTCAGCTGCACTTTTGATGCCAATGGCCTGTTTAGCAGCAACTGAAGAGGCAACATCACTTGAGTAGGTAAAGAGGGCAGGCAGGTACATGTGGCGTGTCATATACAGCATGGTACGAGCTTCGATGTTAAGGACCTTGGTGTACTGCTCAGCTTTTGCAATGTAGCGAGCCTGTGCTTCTGCCTGAGAAAGAACGCCGTAGCGCTCAAAGAGCTCAATGTTTTCTGGAGCAACCATTGCAGGGAGTGCCTCAGGAGTGGTGCGGAGATTTGGAAGGCCGCGCTCCTCGGCAAGCTTCTCCCAATCGCCTGAGTAACCATTGCCCTCAAAGAGGATGCGCTCGTGAGCCTTAAAGGTGTCAATAACCCAGCTCAAAGCTTCCTTAGTGAAGTTTTCCTTGGAAACGTCTTTAAGGTCATTTGCAAAGCGGTCACACTGCTCGGCAACAATGGTGTTCAAAATAACATTAGGATCAGAGAGATTTTGCTGGCTGCCGCACATGCGGAACTCAAACTTGTTACCAGTAAACGCAAAGGGGCTGGTACGGTTTCTGTCTGTGTTGTCCCTAAGAACTGCAGGAAGTGTTGGAACACCCAAATCCATGCGAGTGCGTTTTGCACCGTGGACGTCGGAACCTGTGATGAGGTCATCAACGATTACGGAAAGCGCAGCACCCAAGAAGACGGAAACAATTGCAGGTGGAGCTTCATTTGCGCCAAGGCGGTGATCGTTTCCAGCAGATGCAACAGACATGCGGAGAAGGTCTGCATGCGAGTCAACGGCGGCAACAAGACAGGCAAGGAAGACCAAGAAGCGAAGGTTCTCGCCAGGTTTATCACCAGGCTCTAGCAGGTTCTCGTTGTCTGCAGAGAGCGACCAGTTGTCGTGCTTACCAGAGCCGTTGACGTACTCAAAGGGTTTCTCGTGCTCAAGGCAGGCAAGACCGTGATGTGTTGCAAGAAGCTTGAGCTTCTCCATGGTCAGGAGGTTGTTGTCAATAGCAAGTGCACCTTGCTCAAAGACAGGTGCAAGCTCATGCTGGCAAGGAGCGACCTCATTGTGCTTGGTCTTTGCGGGGATGCCCAGCTTCCAGAGCTCGTCATCAAGCTCTTTCATGAAGTTGTTGACGGTTGGACGAATGGCGCCAAAGTAGTGCTCATCAAGCTCTTGGCCCTTGCTTGGCTCACAACCAAAGAGGGTACGACCGCAAAGGATAAGGTCAGGGCGCTGCTCAAAGTCTTCCTCTTTGATAAGGAAGTACTCCTGCTCAGGGCCAATGTTTGTAACAACGCGAGAAGGCTCTTGTCCAAAAAGTGCAAGAACGCGCTTGGCCTGCTTCTCTAGGGCAACCTGGGAACGAAGCAGAGGAGTGCGCTTGTCCAGAGCTTCTCCAGTGTATGAAATAAATGCTGTTGGAATGCAGAGAACTTCATCTTTGATGAAGGTTGGGCTTGCAGGATCCCAAAC
>JABZHK010000091.1:0-5115 GCA_015258885.1 Atopobium sp. | reverse complement strand
GACCTGGAGGGCCAGAAAATATAACGTGATCAAGCGGCTCATTGCGGCTTTTTGCAGCCTCAATAAGAACACGGAGATTTGATTTAACGCGCTCTTGACCAAGATACTCATCAAGAGTTTTTGGTCGCAAGTTTCTATCTTGCTCCAGGTCTTCTGCCTGAAGTCCACTAGAAACTACACGTTGAGAAGTGTGTCCTGGAAATGGAGCTGGAGTAGACGACGACTCAAATAAGTTATCTGCATCTGCTTCCCACATTAATTACCACTTCCCAAACGCCTTAGTGCATATCCAATAGCAGCTTCAATTGTAATAGCACCAGCCTCTTTATACCCCTCAAGAGCAAGCGTTGCTTCCTGAGAAGTAAAGCCCATTCCAAGAAGAGCCTCAATAGCTTCTGATTCTACAGAGGTTACAGCAGGTTTAGGAATAGCAGCAAAGTCTGCAGGAGACGTAAGACCAACAAGCTGCTTAAGCTCTGCATCTTTTGCGAACACATCAGAAAGTTCAATTACTAAGCGCTCTGCCTTCTTTTTACCAAGGCCAGAGACACTCTTAAGACGATTTCCGTCATTGGTAGTCACAATTACCGCAAGTTGCTGTGGTGTAAACGTAGAAAGCACAGAAAGAGCCAGTTTAGGACCTACTCCAGAAATTGCACGCAAGCGATCAAAGAGCGCTCGCTCTTCTCGCGAAGCAAAACCAAAGAGTTCCATTGAATCTTCTCTGACTACCATACGAGTTAAAACGGTAACGCCTGCTTCACCCGCTTGTGGAAGCGCGGCAGCAGTTGAAGCTGATATACCCAGCTCATACCCAACGCCATTAACGTCGAGAACAGCAACTGAAGGAGTAACGGATACAAGTGTGCCCGTAAGCTGGACAATCATAGTTGTATTCTTCCCTTTCCAAGCGAGGTGGTTCTTACAAGATTAGCGTGACAAACTGCAGCAGCTAAAGCGTCAGCCGCGTGATCTGGATGAGGCTGATGGTCCAAGCACAATATGTTTTGAACCATATACATAACCTGCTGTTTATCAGCAGCTCCCGTACCGACAACAGCCTGCTTTATCTGCATTGGAGTATATTCTCCAACCGTAAGACCCGCTTTAG
The DNA here is from genome assembly GCA_015258885.1 of Atopobium sp. Classification (GTDB taxonomy): domain Bacteria; phylum Actinomycetota; class Coriobacteriia; order Coriobacteriales; family Atopobiaceae; genus Lancefieldella. The sequence continues at coordinate 4,004 of JABZHK010000091.1, read as the reverse complement.
AACAAGCGACAATAGCAGCTCCGCGAGCATGTGCAGTAGGAATAGCAGATTTAACGTTTTGTCCAAAGTAAATGCTCTCAATAGAAAGAGCTTCTGGTGAAAACTTATCTATAACCTCAACAATCTGGTTATAGATTCTTCCCAAGCGCATATCTATTGGTTCATCTGCGGTTGTAGTTATGCATCCATAGGCGCGTGCACGGCATTCAGAACCCCTTGTCTCTACAATTCCCCATCCAGTGTGAGCAAGACCAGGGTCTATTCCAAGAATTACCATTGCACCTCCTAATATAGAACGTTCGTTCTATATTATCACAGAGTATGTGCAAACGATGCAACTAATTTTCTGAGAAAGGACCTCTCCACATTTTGGGGTCAACCATGCCAATTTGTGCATCAGATTCTTGTGCCAGCTCTTTTAAAAGCTCCAGCATATCCTTAAAGCCCTCCTGAGCCTCCGCTGGATCAACTGACAACTCAGGCAGATGCATAGAAGCTCCTTGAATTTCTCGCAAAGAATTTCGTAAGGACTCTACCAGCTCAGATTCTGAAGCCTTTGTATCTCTAATTCTGTCTTGCCAGACTGACGCGTGTGGAATTTGAGCATTTGTGAGGCTCTTAGAAGACATCTCCAGTACCTCAGTGGTGTTTCTACGGTCTTTTTGGCGAGCGTGGAGCGTAGAAATAATTGCCTTAACCTCGTCAACCTTTCCCATTTCTTCCACAATGGCAGAAATACTCTTATTCCACTCAAGGTAACTGGTAAGCACGTAGTCAACAAACTCGATGCGTTCTTGAGGAGTTGGCGCAACGTTTTCTAGGCCATCAGTTACAACCTCAGAGATATTCTCGAGGACTGCATGGTCAATAGCTGGCGAGAAGGTATTTCTTACCCTTGCAAGGTCAACAATATCTGCATGATACATATCTCCTAAAGGCCACAGAGAATGCGCACTAGAAATCTCTGTTCCTTTGAGTGCAAGGATGGTCTTATCGGCAGTCTCAAGCGTCAAGTAATTGTGCTGGTCAGCGTATGCATAGCCGTATGCACTCACCAACTTTGCATCGGTCAATGTCGAGAAAACCGTGCTATCCACAGTAACTTTATTAACCCGAAGTCTTGCGGTAAGCAACTCCGCAGCGCTTGTTGCTCGAGAATCTTTGTTTGGAAGCAACAGTACGTGGACACGCATAGGACCTAAAGCGTCTGAAGCAAGTGCCAGAGTAACAAGTGAGTTAAGCGAACCATCAACCGCAATAAAAGCACCGTTAAACCCAGACTTTACCGTGTAGTCTCGCACTCCTGTAGCCAATACGCCCCAGGTAGTAAGCGCGCTGTTATAGACACCCGCGGTATCTTCTCTATCAAAGTTTTCGATAGTATCTTGGTCAACCTCGCAGACAACCATATCTTCTGAGAATGAGGCTGCTTGTTTGACTAAATCTCCTGAAGGAGACAAGAAGAAGCTTGAACCACAAAACACCTGGTTACCATAGGCGCCAACAGCGTTTGCAGCGATAAGCCAGCTATCAAACTCCTCAACATCTCCCAGATAGCGGCTTTCTGCCACCGCCATGCCCATAGCGGACGACGAATCATCAACAGCAAAGCCAAAATACGGCAGGTAAATGACGGCATCTAACGAGTCGTCGACATCTTGCCACGCGTCAAGATCGTCGTAGGTAAAAGCAACGCCAAACGTAAGGCCACCTGCTTCAAATTTTGCGAGCTCAAAGGTATTCTCGCCAGATGTTTGTGCAGAGCTAGCAGAACGAGCAAGAGCGCTCATGTGCGCAATCTGAGCAGTTAGTTTAAGTGGGGTTACAGCACCGTTTCTGACGAGTAGAGCCTCGCTCGCTGCGCTTCCATCAAACTCTGTTACAACAGGAATGAGAGCCGCAATAGGAAGTTTTTCTGAAAGCGAGTTGATAATCTCGGAGAGGTCTGCAAAAAGACCTTCTGTATCAGCTTCTGGCACACTGAGCAGTCCCGTAAGGGTTGGCGCAGGATAAATGACTAGCTCAGCACCTTGCTGTTGAGCTCTCTGAGCATATTCCAGCATAGTCTGAGCGGTAAACTCAAAATCTCCAGCCTGAGTGTTCATTTGTGCAACTGCTATGCGCATACCATTCCTATCATGAAGTGCTTAGTTTGTTTTTACCCAAAAATAAACAGGTGTAGTAATAAGAAACGGAGCCGCAGGTAGCAGCTCCGTTCAGATTCACAGATAAGCTTAGCTTGTTAAATACGCAACCAGTCTTAGAGGGAAGCCTTCCAAAGACCGTGAAGGTTGCAGTACTCATAAGCCTCAGCCTCAACGCCCTCCTCAAGAGTGAAGGTAGCAACTGGCTCCTGGCCAGGCTTAAGCTGTGCAAACTGAGCGCCGTTCTCAGAAACAAGAGCGATGAACTCAATGTAGTGCTCTTCGAGCATTGGATGAGCAACCTCACCAACACGGACGGTAACGGTGTTGCCCTCACGAGTAACAAATGGAACGTGCTTCTCAGCTGCACCGTCAGTAACGCCAGCCTGGAGAAGCTCAAGATCTGCTGCCTCTACGTTGCCTGCGACACCATAAACAACAGCGCCTGTCTCCTTGTTGCGATAAAACTTTGCGTCGATCATTTTTTCTCCTCTCACGACATCCGAAGATGTCAGAATTTCTTAGCAAGTGCTACTTAAATAGTAACAGTTATTACTTAAGTGTAACCTGCAAATTTAGAATCGACAAAATCTAAACAATCTGTGCGTATCCGCTTTGACCAATAAAATCTTTAAGCTCGGTCAAAAGAACCATGCTACGTCCATCAATCCTGGTAGGAATTTCCATGCGCATAACATCGCCCATGTCTGTTTCTACCCTAATCTCAATACAGTCCATGCCGGGATAGCGCGAGAAGATCTGTCCAAGTGTCTCGATAGCCTGTCTTTGAAGTTGAGAAGCAGGCATATGAATAACGAGTGTCTTTGGTGTGTTGTTAGCACTGTTAAGCTCAATAGGATTAACTTCTTGAGCAATAACCTGGTCTCCTCTATCAGAGCGCTCAAGCTTTCCAAGAACAGAAATGAAGATGTCGCTCTGGCTCTCGCCAGTCTCTGGGTCAACTTCTCCAGCAAGAAGTCTTGCAGCCTTCTTGTAGAGCTTAGGGAACATGACAATAGTGACGCTACCCTCCATGTCTTCAAGCGTAACAATTGCCATTGGGTCGCCGTTTTTAGTAGTGCGCTTCATAACATTAGTAACCATGCCCGCAAAGCGAATAGGCTTACCTTCTGGAACTTTGAACTGCTGAGACATAGCACCGTTAGGAAGCTGAACCTCAATATTCTCTTCAATTTCTGCAAGGGCATAATCTCTGCTCTTAGCGAGGGCATACTCATATGGACGAAGTGGATGATCAGAGACATAAATGCCTAAGACCTCGTACTCTTTAGTAAGCTTGAATCGCCTATCCCACTCAACACCATCTGGCTCTGGGACACTATCACTAAAGCCAGAACCCTCTACTTCTGCAAACATATCAAACATAGAGAACTGACCAACAGCCTTATCTTTTTGACGCTTAGTAGCAGCATCGATAATATTTTGTGGATTGTTCTTATCCACAAAACTCATCATCTGCATACGGGTATAGCCTGTTGAGTCAAAAGCTCCTGCCTTGATAAGAGCTTCAACAACATTGCGCTTTGCCTGGCTTGCATCAACACGATCAACAAAATCATGAATGTTGGCAAAAGGACCACCTTTTTGGCGCTCAAGCATAATAGCTTCACCAACACCAGCTCCTACGCCGCGGATTCCTGCAAAGCCAAAACGAATACCCTCTTTAGTAGCCGTAAAGTCTTTACCGGACTCGTTGATATCTGGTGGAAGAATCTTGATGCCCTCATGACGGCAAGCGCTTACGTAGTGAACAATCTTATCCGTCTTGCCCATGTACGAGGTAAGAACTGCCGCCATAAACTCATGTGGATAATGCGCTTTAATCCATGCGGTCTGCAT
>JABZHK010000090.1:0-5123 GCA_015258885.1 Atopobium sp. | reverse complement strand
AGCAGAACCTACCAAAGCTGCGCTATTTTGTGCGCCAGGCCTAAAAGCCGACGCTAACACGCTGCAGAATCATAATCCCCCGCACATGAACTGCCTCCCATTTCTTATGTCCAAGAAATGGGAGGCAGTTCACTTTGTCGTTTGTGGTCGATTGATTTTCTCGCCGTTGACGGGCGGTCTTCTTGCCCGGTGATCTTCTCGCCGTTGGGCTGTTGTGTCTCCCGCGGCGCTTATTTCATTGCAGCAAGAGCCTTTTCCCAGGCAGCAAGCGAATCTACGCAGGTCTGGTACGCAACGCAGTAGCTCACGCGCAGCCAGCCTGGACAGCCGAACGAATCGGATGGAACAGGCAGCAACTCAAACTGCTTTGCCACATCGCAGAACGCCTGAGCGTCTCCACCAGGAGCACGAACCCACAGGTAGAATGCGCCATCAGGCTGGATGTACTCGTAACCAAGCTTGGCTAGGCCCTCGGTCAGAACTTCTCGATTCTTTGCGTAAGCCTCAACATCTGCCGGCTCATCAACGCAGTCGATAATAACGCGCTGGAAAAGGGCTGGCGCGCATACAAAGCCCAGCAAACGAGCAGAGCCTGCACAAGCTGCGTAAATCTCCTTCTGCTCCGGATTAGACGCAGGTACCAGCACCCAACCAATACGCTCGCCAGGAAGCGAGAGGGACTTGGAGTAGGAATAGCACACAATGGTGCGCTCGTAGACATCGGGGACCCAAGGGACCTCAATATCGCCAAAAACAATCTCGCGGTAAGGCTCATCGGAGATGACGTAGATGTCTGTACCCAGCTCAGCGGAGCGTTTACGGAGCATATTGGCAAACGCGTCCAAGTTTTCTCTGGTGTACACAGCGCCAACAGGGTTGTTTGGCGAGTTGACAATCACCGCGCGAGTCTTAGGCGTAAGAGCTGCACAAACGGCGTCAACATCAATCTGGAAGGTTTTCTCGTCAGCCAAAACCTCAACGCAGGTAGCCTGAGCATGATCAATCCACACGCGGTACTCCGGGAAGTACGGAGCAATGACAATAACCTCTTCACCTGGAGAAACAATGGAATTGAGCGCCATAGAAACGGAGGCAGCCGCTCCACAGGTCAAGATTAGATCGTCTGCCTGAGCTGCATGATCTCCAAAGCGACGTCGGAGCGACGCGGCGATTGCCTCTCTGGCCTGGGGAATGCCGATTGCAGGTGTGTAGCTGTGAACCTGCTGGGGAGGCAGCTGCATGGCGGCCTCGATAGAGGTGCGAACAGACTCAGGAGCAGGCACGGAAGGGTTGCCAATCGAGAAATCAAACACATTCTGAGCGCCAATCTCAGCACGACGCTGCATCGCATAACCTGCAATCTCGCGGATTGCAGACTTTTCTGATCCGTATGCAAGACTTGTCTGATTGACCATGGTTTCTCAATTCTCTCGAAGCCTACCGTAACTACCTGGTAAAACGTTGGATGGAGGCGTGGATGACACCGCCGCGCATCTGGCCTCACACAACCTTTGATAGATAGCATATTGGGCGAGAAGATCGATCTTCTCGCCCAACTTTAAAAGTTTTAACAAATTTGTATCTATTGCACGGTCTTGCGGCAAATTTCACAGAGTGGACTGCAGTGCGACCGCGTGACTTCAGCCTATTCGTAAACGGAAGGCTTCAGAACGCCAACAAATGGCAGGTTGCGGTAGCGCTCTGCATAGTCCAGGCCGTAACCAACAACAAACTTGTCGGGTACGTGAGTGCCTACGTAACGAGGATCAATAGCTGGACGCTTGCCCTCAATGTCCTTGACCAGGAAAGCGGCAATCTCAATGGACGCGGGGTTACGAGACTGGAGCATGCGGACCAGGTAAGAGAGGGTTAGACCGGAGTCCAGGACGTCCTCAACGATGATGACGTGGCGACCCTCAATCTTGGTGTCAAGGTCTTTTACAATGCGCACGACGCCGGAGCTCTTAACACCGTCGCCGTAGCTGGAAACAGCCATGAAATCGATGGAGAGTGGGCATTCAATGGCGCGCATGATATCGGCCATGAATACAACGGCTCCGCGAAGAACAGCAATGACCAGGGGGTTCTTGTCCGCGTAGTCACGGGTAATCTCTGCACCCACCTTCTTGACGATGTCCTTGATGTCCTGTTCGTCAAGCAGAATCTCCTGAATATCAGGGTGAAGCTCCGCCATTACTGGCTCCTCTCAAATGGCTTGTTTCCAGAATAGATGTTCAATTCTAGCAACTGTTTTGTACCTTGCGTACATTTTACTCGTTCATCGGGACGAATTCCCGCAACCCACACTACATGTCCACGAATATTTGTGCGCACAATAGGCATCATACTCCTGGATTCAACGGGCACGCCCGCCTCGCCCAGCAGGTCAGAAATCTTTTTTGACTGCCCGTGCATGCCCAGAGGCTGCATGGTGTCCCCAGCCTCGGGTCCCGAGACCCACAGGCTGCCGCCGTGAACCGGATCTACCCCACAGGCGCGTGCGTCGAGAAGAACCGACTCACCCAACCACTCCTGGCTATGCGCGGTTGCATAGGACACGACGTCAAAGCCGTGCTCCACAAGGAGAATGCGCGCTGAGAGCACTCGGCCGTCTGCCAACTCCAGCGTTCCTGGGACCGCAAGGTGCTCGCCAAACGTGGCTGCAGCAGGCGACGTACCTGCGGGTTTGCCGTTGGTCGCGACCGCCGCCGCAGCGCCGACTACACTTCTCGCGGCACCCGCGGCGCCCGCGCCCGCAGCGCCCGCGCCCCTCGCGGCGCCCGTGAACGAGAACGTCACGGTGCCCAGGCGAACGCGCGCCTCAAGGTTCTGCGGCAGGTTAGCCACGCCAACTCCCGTGGCGACCGCTTCGAGCACGGCGTCTACGTGCCTGAACTCAAGCCAAGCCTCGGGAATCAGCTGCCGAGCCACAATCCTTACCACGCGACGAGCAATTACCACGTCGGTAGAGCTCAGCTTCAACGCATCAAGTACCAGCGAAGGCTCGCTCTTCCGCAGCGTAATCTGCCTCAGTTTGCGAGCAGCCTTGCCCTCAAGATAATCATCTTCGTCGGCCATCAAATCCGCAATTTTACACACCGTCTGCACCAACATCGGGTTTCTCGCCTTCAGCAGAGGGAGCACGTTATGGCGCATATACGCACGTAAATAGTGGGTGTCGGTGTTGGTGGCATCCTCATGCCATTCCAGGGTGCGAGTCTTCAGCCAGTCTTTGAGCTGGTCATGCGTGTAGTCAAGCAGCGGACGATAAATCAACCCGCGATGCCTAGGAATTGATGTTAGACCGCTCATGCCGGACCCGCGCATCACGTTCATCATGAACGTCTCCGCGCGGTCATCCGCCGTGTGCGCTGTCAAAATCTTTGCCTTCTGGCGAGAAACTCCCTGTTCAACGCAAAGTTTTTGAGCGAGTTCTCGCGCAGCGTCATACCGCACCCGACGACCAATTTCTTCCACGTTGCCGTCACGTTCCTGCGCGAGCTTTGCCACGTCCACGCGCAGCACGGTGCAGTGAATGCCCAGCAAGTCGCAAGTCTCTTGAACAAAGTGCTGGTCAGCATCAGCGTCTTTGCCGCGAAGCAAATGATTTACGTGCAGCACATGCAAGCGCTCTTTTGCAACGCGCACAAGACCTGCGCCGTCGCCAAGGTCAAGCGGCTCCGTTGCCGCCATGTGAAGTAGCGCCATCGAGTCGGCTCCGCCCGAGACCATAAGGATGACGGGGGCTTCACCCTGGCCTCGGTGCTGGCCCTCCGCCTGGCCTCGGCGCGAGCCCTCCGCCTGGCCTTTTGCGACGAGAGTGTTCTTTTTATTGAAGTATGCGTGTACGGATGGCACTTAGCACCAATTTCTGTCCGGTGTGTTTGTTACAGTTATACCCGAAAGTTACTCAGTAGAAAGAAATTCATGAATCCCACGTTTCGCCTACATATTCTTGCCAGCGGATCAAAAGGTAATTGCAGCCTGCTAGAAACGCCTGATGGTCTCATTATGATTGATTGCGGAATCTCTAGAAAAGAAATTCTGCGTCGGTCTAAAGAGCTGAACGTTGACCTCTCTGAGCTTGTGGCCATCTTTATTACGCACGAGCACACCGACCATGTCGCGGGTCTTTCGGTAGTAAGTAAAACTTTTGATGTTCCTGTGTTTGCTACAACAGGAACTGCTGCCGTACTTTCAAGAAAGTCCTGCTCAAACGTCACCTTTACCCTTGTTGACCAGGCAGGTTCTGTCCATATTGATGCCGCTCCAGACATTGAGGTAAGCATCTTCCCCACCTCGCACGATGTTTGCGAGCCTATGGGCATGCGTTTTGATTACCTCGCTGGTCCTGATAGGCGCATCGTGGACTCCGTGGGCTATTGCACCGACACGGGTATTCTGACTCCCAAGGCTCTCGAATGCCTCTCTGACGTGCGTCTTCTTGCTATCGAGTCCAATCATGATGAGCACATGCTGCTCACGGGACCCTATCCGTACGTGCTCAAGCAACGTGTCCACGGAGACTCTGGCCACCTGTCAAATGAGTACACCGCGCAGGCGTTGCCGCAGCTTGTGGGCCCAAATACCCGCTGCGTGGTTGGCATGCACCTCTCTCACGAGAATAACCGTCCAAGCGTCGCCGTGAGAACACTTGCAGAAGCGGTTGGCGCCCAGCCTCTCAACGATGCGTTTACCGAGGCGCAGACTCCCGACGGCTCCCTTGCCGTCTGCGTTGCCAGCCAAGATTGGCCAATGTCGCTGTAAACTGAGCGTTTGCGTGCCGACTTCCCACGCAACCTCCCTACGCAGCCACTCCTACGCAGCTGCCAAATATCCAAGCAAAACTGTGCAGGATTGCGCGCGCTGCGGTATCATGTTTTATATCAATGTTTTGCGAGACTACGACAAAAGGACCATCGTGGACACCTCGAACAACCTTGAAAATAACGTTTCACCTGCGGATCAGGACCCTCGTTCTGACGCTCAGCAGGAGTTTGAATACGCTGAATCTTTTGAGCAGGAAGCCCAACCGGCTGGTGATGCTCAGCTTCACGCAACTGGCGCGCAGCACTTCTCGTCATCTGAGATTTCTGAGCATGCGAACGAGGACGCTGCAAAGC
>JABZHK010000008.1:0-17171 GCA_015258885.1 Atopobium sp. | reverse complement strand
ACTTCGCAGATAGCTGACGCAGCCGCTACCTTAGAAAGATTTCCGCGCAGCGATGCGTGCGGCTCAAGCAAGGTTGCCTCGGACAAGATATCAAGTGAGCGACCTTCTGCCAGCAGTACGTCTAGCTCACAAAACAGTTCAACGCGGGCTGCAAATCGGCCGCCTGGCTTTCTAGCACCCTTTGCGACTGCACGACGCTCTTCTCCTGAATCGGAGAGCATGGTTAAGATGAGGTCTTGCTCAGCGAGTTTTGTTCTATCAAGCACAATTGCTTTAAGACGCGTAGTCTTTCTTCCAGGCACAACTAGTCCTCAGTTGAGTAACCCAGGCGCTTAATCTCATTGGCATCACGCCTCCAGAGAGGCTGAACGCGCACCTGCAGGTCAAGGTAAACCTTGCGACCAAACAGTTTCTCCAGGTCTTTTCTAGCCTCAACGCCAACGCGTTTAATCATGGAGCCGCCCTGGCCAACTACGATGCCCTTTTGTCCTTCTCGCTCAACCAAAATGGTGGCAGAAATAGAGAGATGTCCATCTGTTGCCACCTCGTAAGAATCGCAAACAACGGCAACAGAATGTGGAACTTCCTGACGAAGGTTCAGCAAAAGCTTCTCGCGGACAAACTCTGCTACCAGGTCTTCTGGCAATGCATCAGTCTCCATATCCTCTGGGAACCACATAGGACCCTCAGGAAGATGCTCTGACACAAGCTCAATAAATGCCTGGATATTGAAGTCTTCTGGAGCAGAAACAACAAGCACGTCATCAAAGTGCGCAAGAGCCTGTGCGGCCTCAAGCTGCTCTGTTACTTGCTCTGGAGTTGCAATGTCAGCCTTGGTAATAACTAGCAGCTTAAAGGCGGCATGCGCCTGCTCAACATGATTGGCAACCCATTCATCTCCACGACCAACAGGCTTGGTAGCATCAATCAAAAAAGCAATGACATCAGCGTCATTAAGCTCTCCGAGCGCTGCCTTGTTGAGCTCTTTTCCAAGAGCGTCTTTGGGCTTGTGGAGGCCTGGAGTATCTACAATGACAAGCTGGGAGTTATCTCCGTTTACCACTGCTCTAAAACGACGACGCGTTGTCTGGGCAACAGGGCTTGCAATGGCCACCTTCTGACCCATACATGCGTTTAACAGCGTGGACTTACCAACACTAGGACGACCAACTAAGGCAACAAAACCGCTCCTAAAGGGAGTGGTCTCAGATGAAGTGTTTTCAGAAACTGAATTGGTAGTCATGTATCCTCCAACTTACCAATGAAAAATTGCACGCGAGAAAATCAAAAGTCCTATAAGAGCTGCGGTAATGCTAATGCAGCACGATGCAGCTGCCGCAATATCTTTAGCTTTACCAGCCATGGGGTGAAACTCTGGAGAAACCAGATCTACCACGGTTTCTATTGCTGTATTGAGAAGTTCTGTGGTTAAAACCGCACCAATACAAGCAAAAACAAGTGCCCAGCTCACAGCGTCTAAACCAACAAACAATCCCACCACCACGGTTACTGCAGCAGCAACGGCCATACGACGCAAGTTTGCTTCCTGAGCAAATGCTTGGCGAGCGCCCTGTAGTGCAAAGAGAAGGCCGCGCTTAAAGCTTGGATGTCTGCCTTTAGATCCCGGAATCATTACTCGTCAATCCCCTCACGGTGGCGAGTCAATACAACTGGCTCAATAGTCCTATCTGTTGAAAGCAGAGCAACAAGAGCATCTTCACGAGCCTCCATAACCTCTGCCTCATCATCTTCAATATGGTCATATCCAAGCAGGTGGAGCATGGCGTGAACAAGCATAAGCCTAAACTCATCTGCCTCTGTAGTGCCATATTCTTTTGCCTGGCGAGCAATAAAATGAGGAGCCAGAATAATATCGCCCAGCTCACACATCTCACCGGGAGCCAAATCTGGATCATCAGGGCGCTCTACCTCAAGTGAAATAACGTCAGTAGGTACATTTTTTTCTCGCCACTCAAGGTTTACCTGCTGAATCTCTTCATCGCTGACAATGGAAATGGACACGGTACAGGGGCGCTCTACGCCCTCTTCAGAGAGTACGAGGTTGCAATCGGCTTCAATCTCTTCTACAGAAATTGGGCACTCGACGCCTTCTTCGATCACAATGTCGTACTCGTTATCCACGTTACTCCCCTAGCTGTTTCTTCTCATACGCAGTGTATGCATCAACTATCTTACCAACCAACGTGTGGCGAACAATATCATTTCTATCTAAATCAACAAAAGCAACGTCTTCCAGGTTACCCAACACCTGTCGAGCAACGTCCAGACCACTTCTTCCCACAAGGTCTCGCTGCGTTGCATCACCGGTAATAACAAATTTTGACGAGAAACCCAGGCGAGTCAGAAACATTTTCATCTGCTCAGGCGTGGTATTTTGTGCCTCATCCAAAATGACAAATGCATCGTTCATGGTACGACCACGCATAAATGCAAGCGGAGCAATCTCAACAATTCCCTGTTCAATAAGGTTATTTGCGTACTCCATGGAGGTCATATCAAAGAGCGCGTCATAGAGCGGCCTGATGTAGGGATCAAGCTTCTCTTGAAGTGTTCCCGGGAGAAAACCAAGAGACTCTCCCGCTTCTACAACAGGTCTTACCAGCACAATTCTGCTAATTTGCTGAGATGTTAAAGCAGCAAGTGCCATAGCCACTGCCAGATACGTTTTACCAGTTCCCGCAGGACCAATGCCAAAGGTAATGGAGTTATTTGCTATTGCCTTTGTATACTCAATTTGACCTTGTGTTTTAGGCTGAATAGCTTTTCCCTTATGGGTTACAAACAGTGTTCGTGTGCCTGTTTGCTCTAAGCTGGCATTTCTTTTTGTGCTATCTAGTAGAAGCTTTACATCTTCAAGCGTTGGCCTAGATCCTGATTCAACCATCTGAATCAGGCGAGAAAAAATAAGTGTTAGTTGCTCAATTTCTTGAGAAGTTCCTGACAAAAAGATTGCTTTGCCTCTGATTGAAATAAGAGCTGCACATGACGATTCGATTTCTCTGAGCAAACTATCAGCTGGACCCGTGAGATACAGAGGATCTACTGAATCAGGGATAGTTAAGCGAATCTGTGTTGGCTCCATGTTCCCCCAATTTACAAACGAGTGGCTTTTAGCGTTCCATTAGGTAAAACTTCATCAAAGCGCATAGCAATGAGTTCATCAAGCTCAATAGTAGGATCAACCTGAACATCAAAAAGACCGCCAGAAATTCCCCTACCAGGATACTGTACCACCACATTATCGCAGGTACCAACAAGCTTCTTAGCAGCATCAAAGCGCATGGCATTACCCAGATCACGCATTTTCTTGGCGCGTTCAGCCATCACCTTTGGATCTACCTGATTTGGAGCGGTAGCCGCAGGAGTTCCAGGTCGCTTGGAGTACCTAAATACGTGCATCTTTGAAAAGCCCATCTGACGACAAAACTCAAACGACTCTTCAAATTCTTTATCAGTTTCTCCAGGAAAACCAACAATAAGGTCCGTTCCCAAGGCAATGGTTGGCAGTACCGAACGAGCGTCCTCAACAGCCTTGCGATAAAGCTCTGTCCTATACACCCTACCCATACGAGCAAGCGTAGCGTCACATCCGGACTGAAGACAGATATGCAAGAAAGGTGCAATTCTTCCATTGGATGCAGCAATTACCTCTACCAAACGAGCATTTACATCTGGTGGCTCAAGAGACGATAGTCTCAAGCGACCAACCTCGGTTTTTTCAAGCACATACTCGAGAAGATCAGGAAGACGTAGAATTCTTCCACCTTCATCCTCAAGTTGAGCCTTATAGCTGCCAAGGTTGATTCCCGTAAGAACAACCTCTTGAGCTCCTCTGCTCATAGCATCTTTTACCTGCAAAACAACTTCACGAGGATCAAGAGACTTACCTGCGCCACGTGCTTTCCACACAATGCAGAAGGTGCAACGATTATCGCAACCATCTTGAATTTTGATGCCAGGGCGCGTACGGCCTGTTGGAGTAGGCTTGGAGATGACAAGTCCGTCGTCGCTTACGGATTCTGGTGCAAAACCTAGCTCTTCAAGAACCCTGTCTGCTACTTTGTCCTTCTCGGCTTCTACCACAACGTTAGGAGCAAGCGAGGCAAGTTCATCAGCAAAAAGACTTGCAACACAACCTGTTGCTACTACAAGAGGGGCTCCTGGCATAAGCGCTGCTTTACGCACAGCTTTTCTCGTCTTAGCCTCAGCCTCAGCAGTAACAGCACATGTGTTGATAACAATTGCCTGAGCTTCATCTTCTTCAACAATGCGACATCCCATGCGAAGCAGAGAATCCGCCATTAAATCAAGCTCAACGCGATTTACCCTACATCCAAGATTTATGAGTGCAATACCGTGAGCCATTAGCGCCTCTTCTTGGAAGCCTTTTTGGAAGTCTTTTTGGCGTTCTTATTTTTGTGATCTGAAGAATCACTGCCTTCAGATTGAGTGGTGTGTGACTCATCTTGAGCATCTTGAGAACCACTTTGTTTGCGCTCATCAATGAGGGAGGTAAGCGTCTCTAACTGATTTTTTGTCAGTCCTGTTGGAGTCTCAATGTGAACCAGAACGTAAAGGTTCCCACGAGCCTTGGTATGCAAACGAGGCATGCCTTTACCAGCCACGCTTAGCTGCTGGCCATACTTACAACCTGCAGGTATAGAAATCTCAATAGTTTCATCTTTGATAATGCCGTCAATGGTAACGGTGGTACCAACAATTGCCTCAAGAGAATCAACACTAACTGAAGTAAAGAGATCGTCTCCCCTGCGCTCAAAGTCTTTATGCTGGGAAACCTCAATAGTTACGATGAGGTCACCAGAGGTATCACCTCTGACACCTGCCTCGCCCTTGCCGGTAATAGAAATTGACTGACCAGAATGGACACCAGCAGGAATTTCAACAGAAACACGCTCATGGTCAGGAGTTCTTCCCTGGCCATCACAGGTCTCACAGGCATGTTCTACTTTTTTGCCTGTTCCTTGGCACTCTGGACATACAGTCTGAGACTGCATCTGACCAAAGACGGTATTTTGGACCTGAACTACCGTACCCGTACCGTGACAGCGTGGACAGTCTTCGATTTTTCCGTCCTCACCAAGACCAGTGCCATTACAGTCATCACAGGTAGAAAGTCTGTTATACGAGATAGTTTTTGTGACACCCGCAGCAGCCTCTTCCAAAGTGATAGAGAGTCTAATTCCCATATCACTACCACGAGTACGCTGAGCAGCGTTGCGACCACCATGGCCGCCGCCAAAAAAGGAGTCAAAGATATCTCCAAAGCCGCCAAAACCACCGCCAAAGATATCTGACATATCCACATAGCCGCCACCAAAACCGGATGGACCATTAGGATCACCATAACGGTCATAGTTGGCACGTTTTTGCTCATCTGACAGCACAGAATAAGCTTCGTTTACCTCTTTAAACTTCTCTTCTGCATGAGGATCATCAGAAACATCAGGGTGCAGCTTTCTTGCCAGCTTTAGAAAAGCTCGCTTGATTGTTTTTTGGTCTGCATCACGAGCAACACCTAAGAGCTCGTAGAAGTCTTTCTTCTCTGCCACGCTTACTAACTCTCCCCTTGTAAAACCTAAAACTTAAATTCCCATATAGCCGACATGGCCTAATCCGGCCGTACAAGCATACAAAGTCATAATAATAATTGAGTAGAAGGCACCGTTGATAATTCCCGAAACAAAGGCATTTGCAAAGCTTCTCCACCAGCCAGCATTCATCTTGACGCCATCTGCAAGAACATTTCTCATGCCAAATATCAAAAGCGGAATCAACACAATGGCAAATAGTGGTGAGCGTAAATTAAGCGCCACAAATACAAGAAGCATTGCAGTTATACCTGTGATACGAGCTCCCGCGCGTTGGCGGAACGTCAGCTGCTCTGAAGGAACCTTAATATTTACGATAAAATCGCCGGTTGCAGAACCATTTGTTCCTGCATTTCCCATTCCAGGTACTCTGATCTGGTCACCATCATGTGAATTAGCTGGTACATCAACCATAATTTCGCTTGCAGACAAAACACGTCCAGAACCACCACAAACGTCGCATGGGTCCTGTACAACGTGTCCAGCGCCTTCACACTCTGGACAGTCAACTCTAAACTTGCCTACTCCAAAAATGGAAGAAAGATCAATGTCAATATGACCTGTTCCGTGGCAGGTAGGACAGGTAGTTGCCTCAGCTTTATGCTGAGACCCCTTACCAGCACAAGCATCACAAGTAACAAAGCGCTGATACGTGATGCCCTTCTTAACGCCGTTTTTAGCGTCTGTATCATTCAGCGTTAAGTCGTAGACAATATCTGCGCCAGTCTGAGGCTTGTATGCACGAGAGCGCTTTTGAGATCCAGTGGTCCAATTAGTAAAGTTGATATCACCAAATGGGAAGCCTCCCTCAAAAGGAGAACCTCCATAGGCAGATCCGCCAGGATAACCAGAAGGACCATAGCCGCCGCCATAGAAAGAGCCACTTCTCATTGCGTCATAACGACGGCGTTTCTCGGCATCTGACAGAACAGCATATGCCTCAGAAACCTCTTTAAAACGCTCTTCAGCATCGGGCTCTTTATTGATGTCTGGATGAAGCTTACGAGCTTTAGTTTGAAAAGCTTTTCTAATTTCTTCAGCTGTCGCGGACTCAGAAACACCAAGGATGGCGTAATAGTCCTTTTCGTTCATAGCAGCCATGAAATCTCTCCGATTCAACCCATAAAAATCTGCATCACGAGAACGTTTGAAAGTGTACCCACTTGTTTTGAAATTAATGCAGCACAAATGCGTTACAAACGTAAATCCCAAAGACGTCCATAGAGCTCGTTGCCAAGCAGCCAGCCCTTCTCGGTAGGCTTATATGAAGTTCCAGTCCTAGAATTTGCCGCATCAACGTGAACTAACAGCCCATCTCGCACACACGCATCAAACACATCATGTAGACGCGCTACGCCAAATACCTGCTCAGACTCATCCAAAAGTGCAGGCGAAATTGGCTCCATAAGACGAGCATGCAGCATCAAATCTTCTGCCACAGCTTCTTTTTGAGTCAGAAATTCAACATCAAACTCTGTCGAGAAAAGCGATGCACCTTCGGCAATTTTTCTTGGAGCATCAAGGACCACCAGTCGCGCACGTACGGCATTTTGCGGACGCTTTGGCAAAGAGATGTTGACCTTGGCAAGTACATCATACTCAGCTGCAGTCAGCATGCTTGCAGCGCTCGTGCCAAGCCCAAGGTACGACTCGCCTGTCCAGTACATCTTATTGTGCTTACAGCTCTTCTGATTGCGAGCATAACTTGCTACCTCGTAGCGTTCAAACCCTGCCGCTTGAAGCGCCTTTGTGGCCGCCTGCATTCGATCTGCTTGCACGTCGTAGGTGTTCCATGGAGTATCTTTATCCTGGGTTTGCTTAGCCAGCGCCGTGCCGTCTTCAATAGTAAGTGGATAAACGCTCACATGATCTACTCCAAGCGAGACAAACCTTGAGAGCGAATACTCCCAGGAACGCTCTGTTTGCTCGGGAATAGCACACATGAGGTCAACAGACACGTCATAGCCACGCTCTTTTGCGGCTAAAACCCTGTCATTAGCAAGCTCTGCCGAGTGAACTCTGCCAAGACTCTTAAGCTCATTATCGTTAAAGCTTTGAACTCCCAAAGAAATTCTCGTTACCCCACCTTTAGAGAGATTGGCGAGAAGATCGTCAGATAGTGAGTCTGGATTTGCTTCCATGCTGAACTCACTAGGCTGCATAAGAGCTGAGACGTTCTGCGCCAAATCTACCGCATCTTGACCGAGCAAGCTGGGAGTTCCGCCTCCCATATAGACCGTTTTAGTAGCAGCTAACAACCCAAGCTGAGCGGCTTCATCTAGCTGATGTTTTAGTGCTTTTACGTAATCTTTCATGCGATTATCGTCTTGTCTTGTGGACCAAGAAGAAAAATCGCAATAGAAGCATTTTTGTGCGCAAAACGGAATATGCAGGTAAAGTGCAGGAGTGGCCGTTTGGTTGTATTTAGACTGCCAGGAATCCACAACAAATCACTAGCTCATAGGTAGATTATGCTCAGGAAATTCTTGCTCACCCTCAAGCCGCTTGACGGTTTCTTTAATCTCTAGTGCAAGATCAATAAAATCCTGGGCCGTAACGCACTTTACTGACTTTCCACGCCAATAGGCTGCGTTTGGAATACCTCTAAAATACCAGGTAGAAAGGCTTCTAGCGCGAGCAATATGAATATCCGCAGCGTCAAGCAACCTTACATGCATCATAAAAGATGCAAGCATTTGGTCAAGCGTTGGAACAAGCACAGGTTGACCCTCAACTAAAGCTTGAGTGTTTTTAAAAATCCACGGATTTCCGTACGTTCCGCGAGCAATCATTACAGCCGTTACACCTGTCTCTGTAAGAGCATGAGCTGCTGCTTCAGCAGAGAGCATATCGCCAGAACCTATGACCGGAATAGACACGGCGTCGCAAACCCTATTAACTGTCTCCCACTCTGCCTGACCTCGATACATCTGGGTAGCAAAGCGACCGTGGATAGCAACGGCAGATGCTCCAGCAGCCTCCATAGCGCGAGCAAACTCAGGTGCCACTTCCTCATCCTGACGTCTACCACGCCTAATCTTGACAGTAACAGGTACGTTAACCTCAGACAGACAAGCCTTAACCAAATCTGCAGCAAGCTCTGGGGTGTCCAGAAGGGCTGAACCCTCCCCTTTTTTAACCACCTTAGGAACAGGACAAGCCATATTGATATCGATAAGAGCCAGCTTATCCCCTAAACGCTCACTAATCTGAGCTGCTGCTTCTTTAAACTGATCTGGCTTTGAACCAAAGAGTTGAACAGCAATATCGGGCTCAGTTGCAAGAGGCTCTACAAGCTCCCAGGTTTTCTCGCCACCATAATGAATTCCTGCAACAGAAACCATTTCTGAATACGCAAGACCTGCTCCGCCAGCTCGAGCCATAGTGCGATACACACCATCGCTGACACCGGCCATAGGGGCCATAAGCACGGGATTTGCAGACAGGCGCTCCTTAAGTGAAGTACCTAACGCAAAAGGAATAATGCGAGAAGAAAGACCAGCTTCAGGGGCACAGGTTGCAATAATAGTTTGGAGCGATTCCACAGATACCTTCTACTCGTCATCAACCTTGAGAACAGCCAAGAATGCCTCTTGAGGTACTTCGACTGAGCCAATCTGCTTCATGCGCTTCTTACCCTCTTTTTGCTTTTCAAGCAGCTTGCGTTTTCTGGAAATGTCGCCGCCGTAGCACTTAGCTAAGACGTCCTTTCTACGTGCGCGAACGGTAGAACGAGAAATGATTTTATTGCCAATTGCACCCTGAATAGGAACCTCAAAAAGCTGCTGAGGAATAATGCCTTTAAGTCTGTCACATAGGCCACGAGCAAGATCGTATGCTTTGTCCTTGTGAACAATAAACGAGAGCGCATCAACAACGTCTCCAGCAAGCAAGATATCAAGCTTAACCAGGTCAGAAGTGCGATATGAATCAAACTCATAGTCGAGCGAAGCATATCCCTTAGTTCTACTCTTAAGCTGATCAAAGAAGTCCAAAATAAGTTCAGCCAAAGGGATACTAAAGATCATCTCAACGGATTTATCAGACAGATACACCATATCTTCAGATACACCGCGATGATCAACAACAAGCTGCATAACCGTACCAACAAACTCAGGAGGCACAATAATCTTTGCCTTTAGGTATGGCTCATCAATGCGGTCAATCTTAGTAACCTCTGGAAGATCTTGAGGACTGGTAATCTCAATCATAGTTCCATCGGTCTTGTACACGTGATAGTCAACAGAGGGACTGGTAGCAATCAAGTCCAGGTCAAACTCACGCTCAAGACGTTCTTTGACAACCTCCATGTGGAGAAGACCCAAAAAGCCTACTCTGAAGCCAAATCCCAAAGCAACAGACGTCTCTGGAGACCACGTAAGAGATGGATCATTGACGTGCAATTTATCAAGTGCGTCACGGAGATTTTCGTACTGTTTGTTATCAACCGGGAAAAGACCGGTAAATACCATTGGTTTTGCCTCGCGGTAACCTGGCAGTGGTTCTGAACAAGGATTTTGCTTGTAGGTAAGCGTATCTCCAA
The DNA here is from genome assembly GCA_015258885.1 of Atopobium sp. Classification (GTDB taxonomy): domain Bacteria; phylum Actinomycetota; class Coriobacteriia; order Coriobacteriales; family Atopobiaceae; genus Lancefieldella. The sequence continues at coordinate 6,998 of JABZHK010000008.1, read as the reverse complement.
CGCGAACAGCTTCAGGGTCTTTGAGGCCAGTGACCACATAGCCAACCTCACCAACAGAAAGCTGGTCAACAGCCATCTCAAGAGGTCTCTTAGCACCAACTTCTTCAACAAGAAAAGGCACAGATCCCTGCATCATAAGAAGCTGGTCGCCAGCTTTGATTGAACCATCAAAAACACGCACGGTTGCAACGACGCCTCTGAATTGGTCAAAATATGAGTCAAGAATAAGCGCCTTAAGTGGAGCTGTAGGGTCTCCCTTTGGAGGAGAAACCAAATACACCAAAGCCTCAAGGAGCTCGTGAATACCCTCACCTGTCTTACCGGAGACACATACCGCATCATCAGCCGGGATAGCAAGAACATCTTCAATTTCTGCACGTACCTCTTCAGGTCGAGCAGATGGAAGGTCAATCTTATTGATTGCAGGAACAATATCCAGGTTAGCGTTCATGGCCAGCATGGCGTTTGAAACAGTCTGTGCCTCAACGCCTTGCGTTGCATCAACAACCAACACTGCACCCTCACAAGCAGCCAAAGACCTTGAGACCTCATAGGTAAAGTCAACGTGGCCTGGGGTGTCAATCAGGTTGAACTGATAACGCTCTCCGTCATCTGCGTCATACATGACGCGGACTGCGTTTGATTTAATGGTAATTCCACGCTCACGTTCAATATCCATAGTGTCCAAGAGCTGTGACTCCATATCGCGTTCTTCAACGGTATGAGTAAGCTCCAAAATGCGGTCACTGATGGTAGATTTACCGTGATCGATGTGCGCAACAATAGAGAAGTTGCGAATATGTGAAGTATCCTGTGTATTCATAAGGAAAATAATAGCGTAAACTACCCCCTTCGTGCTATACTTCAACAGCTGCCTCAAACGTGTCTCAGCGAAGAGGCCTCACATAGTAAACACCGAAAGGAACCGCACGTGGCTAACATCAAGTCTCAGAAGAAGCGTATTCTCACCGCTGAGAAGGCACGCCAGCGCAACAAGGCTGTCCGTTCCGAGCTTAAGACTGCTATTAAGGCAGTTCGCACTGCTGTTGAGGCAGGCCAGCTTGAGGACGCACAGGTTGCAGCTAACAAGGCATCCCGCCTTCTTGACAAGGCTGCTTCTAAGGGCATCGTACACAAGAATCAGGCTGCTCAGCGTAAGAGCGGCGTTCAGAAGCTTGTTAACACCCTTAAGTAGTTCTTATCTACTTTTAACTTTTTAAAACGGACTCCTTGGAGTCCGTTTTTTCTTACCTGAATTCTTTGAATCTACACATTTACGACGCCGCACAGAGTAAAGATAAGCTTGGTCATTGTGGTTGTTTTATCTTCTCCACTCTTAAGACCACGTTCTGCATCTGCACAGAGGCCCAGAATATGTTCAAGCTCGCCATCTGCAAATTGACGCGCCCATCGTGCATAATTTCTTACTTGCCAGTCCTGCTTGCCCAAAACTGGAGCAATTTCCCGTTCTGTACCACGCTTAACCATAGACCTGGCGCAAATAAGCTCTCTTACGCGTCCAGTCATAAGTGACAGATTTCCAATAGCTCCCGATTCATCCATCTGACTATAAAGCTCCAAAGCCTTTTGAGCATTTCTCGCTGATAAACTGTCGAGAAAATCCCACGGCTTGACCTCAACCACTCGTGCAACATGAGTCTCTACAAACTGAACGTCAATTGCACCAGGACGACCCAACAGAGCTGCTAGAGATTTAATCTGAGAATCGAGCATGGTGGTATTATCGCCAACACGACTTACAAGTTCATTGGCCACATTTGCTGGAATTTGTAGCCCATACTTTCTTCCAAGATCTCCTATATATTTAGGCAATTCACTTCTGGTCATTGCACCGCAATTAATAACTGCGAGCTTACATAGGGCATCAACTGCTTTGTAGAGCCTTGTTGTTTTGGCAAGTTTACTTGCAGAAAGCATCAGCGTAGTAGTTGGATTGGGGTTCTTTAGATACTCAACAAGAGCCTCTGACACAGACTTAGGCAATTTACCTGCATCATCAATGACAACAATTCGTCGAGAATCACCCATAGGTAGTGTTTGAGCGGATGACAGAACAGATTCTGGAGTCAGCTCAGCACTTACAGAAATCTCATCAAGATTAAACGTAATAAAACTCTGGTTAAGACGGCTTTTAAGCTTGTCTATAGCCCTCGCACGCTTCATCTCGTCAGGGCCAACAGCCAAATATGCAGCTAGTAGCTTAGCCTGCTCCGCCATCTTTTTCCTCCTCTAAATCTGTATCTACTTTAGCATGTTGCACACTTACCCTAGGTCCATGTTCTCCGGGAAATACGGTGACGTCTCCATAATCTTTTGTGCAATAAAACCTTGCGCCAACACCCTCTAAGATATCCACCGCTTCCTGTTTAGGATGACCATAACGATTATTCTTTCCAGCACTTGCAATTGCTACCTCGGGTTTTAGCGCACGAGCAGTTTCTGGATAAAGCGACTTTGCTGCACCATGATGTCCAACTTTTAAGAAATCTATATCGCCTACATCGCCTGAATCCACCGTCTCTTTTGTCTGATCTCTTTCAGCGTCTCCCGTTAAAAGCGTAGTTAAGGTATTTTGCCCGTCGTTATACGTCACATAGAGCTCAACCGACGCATTATTAGCTTCTTTAGCTTTGTATCCCCTATGTGGCCACACAACACGAATATGAAAGCGACCAACATCAAATTCATCACCATATAAAACTTCATAGGAGCTGCTGCCGGAAATCCTCTGAATAGCTCTCTGAAGCTCAGGTTTTTCTTGTTTTGTTATTCCTTCTCCAACTAATACCCGACCTGCCTTCACCGAACCAACCATATACCTCACGCCACCAGCATGATCCTCATCAAGATGTGTGAGCAAAATAGCATCAAGATATGAGATATGTTGTCGCTCTAGAGCGTCATTAACCACATCTCCCACACTCGTGTCTACAAGCAGAGAATGCGCGCCGTCACTGAGCAATATGGCATCTCCTTGGCCAATATCCATCACACAAATTCTTGTTGGCGAGAAAAACTTCCAGTAGATACTTAAACCCAAAATAAGCATAAACACCATCAAACAAATGCCAGATAAAACTACTCTTTTCCCTTTTGGCCAAAACACGTAAAGAGCCACCATTGCTGCAAACACAAGCAATGAAACTATCCAGCTCATGTCAGTTAACGACACGCTTGCAAAAGATCTTTCGGATAAAAAAGAAGTAAGAGTCTCTATAAACTGACCAAGAAAATCCACAAGGCAGAAAGCAACATCTTGAGCCGGTTTAAACCAACATAAAGCTATTGCTCCAATTCCAAATAAGCTCAGAAGAGAAAATAAACTTGTAATCAGTGCACTTGAAAGAGGAGCAAGTAAAGAAAAATGACCAAAGTACATGCAAGAAATTGGAAGGCACGAAAGCTGAGCAACGGTTGTGGCACACATAGTGTTTCGTACGTCAGAAAACGGTTTTCTAAGAATTTTCTGTATTGTTCCATATCCAGATATGTGCAAAGCAATTTTTGCATAGTACTGAGCAAGACCGCCGTAGATATTCATGCCAAAAATACATGCTAGTGACAAGGTAAAAGCAATGTTTACGCTCAGCTGTGGATCAACACAGAGCATAAATAGTGCAACGATAGAAACTGCTGAGAGCGTATGGTTTTTTCTTCCCACATATTGCATTACGTATTTTTGTTCAACAAGAAGTATTGCCCTCATTGCAGACGCAGGTAATCCACAGAAAAGCGCGTAGCTACTGAGTAAAAATAAATTCACTACCCCTCTTAAAAGAGGTTTTATCGTTAGCTTTTTAAGAAAAGCGTCAATAAAGGTAGAGAGAATTACCATGTGACAACTAGAAATTGCAATGAGATGCATTAGACCGCAACGCATAAATATTCTAGGAATGTTAAAGCTATACAAGCTAGGCCTATAGGCACAAAGACCGCATGCAACTAACGCTCGGCCAAAGCTCTGTTCTGGTTGGAGTTGAGAAATACAGTTTTCTCTAAATTGAGCAACTTCTCCAATAATTCCCTCTCCATAGGTTTTTGAATTCACCTTGGTTATCTGAATTGAACCAAGTACTCCTCTCTTAAATTGTTCTTCTGAAAACTCCTTATCTTTATAGTGTGAAAACCTACCTTCGCAACAAAGATGAGTTTCTCGCAAGAATGGTTCCTTGGCATGTAGCCCCACAGATCCAATGCATCTACCCTGGTACATGACATTTGCCTGACCAGTCCATGTATGATTTTTATAAACTAAATCTCTTGATACGACTAATTCAAAATTATGTATAGCGGTTGACTCTAAAAGATCTACCGATGCCATTTGACTGGCATAAATAAAAGAAGACCTGATAAAGATAATTACAAGTAAAAGTAAAACCGTTCCAACAGTCATAAGGCTGGTATGAGCGTACTTTACATACCAAAGTCCTAAGGCTGCCGCCATGCAGCTTCCTAAAACCTGAAGCAAAATAGTATCAAGCGCTACGTTTCTCGCGATAAAAACATGCAGCCATAAGCAAACAAATAGCATGATACAAAGGCTATACGGAATAAAAGGCCTAGTGGGTTGTTCTATCACCTTAGACACGAATATTGTCCTTGAGCTGATTAAACTTTTTCTGGCCAATTCCAGAAACACGCATCAAATCTTCAGTTGTTTTAAAAGGTCCATTCTTTTGTCTGTCTGCAACAATTCGCTGAGCCAGTCCTTCTCCCACACCTTGAAGCTTAGTTAATTCTTCTACAGTTGCTCGATTAATATCTACAACCGTCTTTTTATCTCTCTTCGTATTTGTTTGCTTATTGCTTGTGGCATTGTTTTGCTCTGGCTGTGGAATCTCTGCTGGCGGCTCTTCTCCCTTTTTAGGAATATATATTTTTTGACCATCTTCAACAGGAGACGCTAGATTAATCCCTTGGCCGTTTGCATCTTCAGTTAAACCTCCTGCTATTTGAATAGCATCATTCACGCGTGGGTTTGCCATTTGTAAAGCGTAAAGTCCTGGTGACTTTACTGCTCCATCAACATGAACCATCATTTGAGGAGAGGCTTCTTTAATCTTATGATCAGCTCCTGGCTGATCTGAAGCATTATCTTCTTGCGTATGTTGCGGATTTTCTGCAACAGCCACTCCTTGCGTAGAGTCTGCTTGATTATGTGATCTATCAAAAGACTCTGATGTTCCAGCAGTAATTATTCCAATAAATACAACTGCTGACACAATTGCTAGGACAACCACAGCGGCAACCGCTATGAGTTGTTGCTGAGATAGATTAAACCTTCTCATCAATTTATTAATTATTTGAGTGCGGTTATTTGAAATCTGAGCCATACAATCACCTCAGATTTATATTCAACTATTAGGTTAATGAGAAGCGCTACTTTTAAAGATTCATCTAATAGCTTTGTCCAAAAACTGCCGGTAATCTGACACAGTTATCAACAATTGCCAGATATGTTGCACAAACTAACAAGAACAGAATTGCACTAAATAAGATTATCAAGCCACTCGCATAAAAAATCCGCCCTTTTACGGGGCGGATTCTAAAAATGCATCTGAGCAAAGCGATCAAAAGTTTTGAGCAGTGAAAATATCCTAGTCAGCAATAAACTCTGCAGGAGCAAGTTCTTTATGACGAGCAGCAAGCTTTTTAGGTGGCTTATATGAAGGACACTGACTAAAGTCAATGTACTCAATATGCTGCATAAGGTCATCAATCATTGCTTCATGGTCAAAGGAATTCCATGCTTCAAGAACTTCTCGCATTCTTGCATGAGTCTCAGGACGGCGAGGCATAAACAATGTACAGCAATCAGGAGCCGTCTGCGTTGAGATATCAAACGTGTTGATATCTTGGGCGCGACGAATGATTTCTTGCTTGTCAGAGCCAATCAGAGGCCTCAAAACAGGTATGGTGACTGCCTCGTTGACAGCAGCAATGTTATCAAGCGTCTGAGAAGCAACTTGACCAAGAGACTCGCCAGTTACCAGGGCTTTAGCTCCCTCAAGCTCTGCAATCTTCTGTGCAATGATATACATCACGCGACGATACATAATGACACGAAGAGCCTGTGGAACAGCAAGGGAAATCTCACGCTGGTGCTCGCCAAAGGGCACAACATACATTCTGCCAATAAGACCAGCAGGCTCAAGAGCCTCAATGATATCCTGGCACAGATATTCGCTGGTATCGGAAGTCATGGGGCGTCCAGAGAAGTGAACAGGAATAACCGTAGCTCCCCTACGACCAACCATCCATGTGGCAACAGGCGAATCAATACCGCTTGAAAGAAGCGACACGACCTTGCCCGCAGTACCAACAGGAAGACCACCAACGCCGTGAATAGATGCAGCGTAAACGTATGCGTTACCCTGAACAACGTGTACATAAACCGTCATATCCGGATTATGCATCTGAACTTTTTTATCAGGGAAATTCTCGCAAAGGACTGCGCCTACAAGCTGGTTAATCTCAATGGAATGCTTTGGATAGACCGTTGAGGAACGACGAGCATGCACTTTAAATGTAGTAAAGTCACCGGACTCCCCCAGCGCCTTCACGGCGGCGTTACAAAACTCCTGCTCATCTAAGCCACAACGATACGCCAAAGAAGCACGTGCAACGCCAGGAACCTGGGCCACAGCATGTTGCAGCTCTTCAGTTGCATGTTTATCAGTGGTTTCTACAAGAAGATAGCCAGAAATGCGAGAAACCCCCGCCACTGGAAAGTGTCGGAGGGCTCGTCGCAAATTTGTTACCAACTGATTTTCAAAAGTGGATCGGTTCTTACCCTTTAAACCAATTTCGTGGTAGTGAACCAGACATACTCTTTCAGTCATAACTCTTAGTAAACGATGGTGTTCTCGCCCTTAATTGCCTCGTCAAAAGAATCTTTAACAAAGCCAAGGGTACCGTCGTTAATCTCTTTCATAGCAATAGAGACAGAATCTTTACCACTTGCAACAGTAGTAATG
>JABZHK010000089.1:0-5143 GCA_015258885.1 Atopobium sp. | reverse complement strand
CACTTGCTCCGTTTGCTGTCAGCTACGTTGATCGGTCGCTACCAGCGCTTGAAGCATGGTTGAATGCCGCTCATTGGAGATGCGACATTTTGGGAGAGGGTCTTAGGTCAGATGTGTTGCGTTGGGGGTTTGAGGATCTTCTCGCCAAAAAAGAACTGACGTACATGCGCGGAGATAAGCAAAAAGTGGTCAATTTAGAGACAACGTTTGCGAGCTATGACATTTCTGACAGCTCATCTGAAACGTGCATTTCATTTGAGCTTGATACACTCCAAGATCCAAGAGCAGCGCTTAGACCTGCAGTTTTGATTTATGAGGCACAAAGAATTGCAGCTCAAGCCGGAGTGGATGGCCTACAAGGCATTGACTCGTTGAAGGTGTGCCGAGTCTCACAGGCACACGTTTCAGAAAATGGACTCCTTGTGAAGCCTCTATAACATGTAGTTTTGTCTTGGAATTTTCTGAAATATGCAGTAGACTATCTCGAGTTGTGTTTCTCGCCGAGGGACATGGGGACACCGACAGTTTCCCGCGGATGCCACAGGTCACGGCGGCGAAGATCTTTGCTCGGATCTTCAGAAATGCAAAGATAGTATTAATCGTTGCAAGAATCAGCAATGAAGGGTTACACACATGTACGCAATCGTAGCAACTGGTGGCAAGCAGTATAAGGTTGCCAAGGGCGACGTAATCAGCGTCGAGAAGCTTGATGCGCAGCCTGGCGATAAGGTAAAGCTTGATGTTCTTATGCTTAACGACGGCAAGAAGGTTGTTGCTGACGCTGCCACTCTTTCCTCTAAGAAGGTTACCTGTGAGGTTCTTGAGCAGTACAAGGACAAGAAGGTCCTCGTCTTCAAGTTCCACAAGCGTAAGCGCTATCACCGCGCCAACGGTCACCGTCAGAACCTTACTAAGCTGAAGGTTACCGCGCTCCCTACCGCTCGTAAGGCTGCTGCTAAGGCATCCGACGAGTCTGCAGAGTAATTGGTCACTTCTGATATTGAGATAGGCAGGTAGCATTTATGGCACACAAGAAAGGTCTCGGCTCTTCCCGCAATGGTCGCGACTCACAAGCACAGCGCCTTGGCGTTAAGATTTACGGTGGTCAGGCAATCAAGGCTGGCCAGATTATCATCCGTCAGCGTGGTACTCACATCACTCCTGGCGTAAACGTTGGTCGCGGCAAGGATGACACTCTCTTTGCACTTTGCGATGGCGTTGTTGAGTTCAAGAAGGGTGCTAAGCACGTCGTTAACGTCGTTGCTGCTGAGGCATAAGTTTTCTTGAACATTCGCAGTTCATTCAAGGGGTCCTTCGGGACCCCTTTTTGTTTCTCGCGGTATCTTACGCGTACCGTTCACAGTTTCTAATTTGTTTCTTAATGTATTTCTTGACACAACCGGGCAAAGTAATGGTATTCTTCTTACAATGCAATTTACGCTCTTGGGAGGAGGACATATCATGCGCGCTACATGCACTCAGCAGTGGTGGTGGAACAACTTGTCTTTCTCCGGTCAGCGATGAGTTGCTTCTGCATACGCATTTAGAGGCTCTCGGGTGACCGAGAGCTTTTTTTGTGCGTACGTTTCTTGCTAAATCCGGATAGCGAGAAACCCGTTTAGTTAAAAGTTTTGTTTGTACGTTTTAGTTTTGCGTTAAAGGAGTTTGTATGTCTACAGAAAATCTTAATGAGGTTAACGCCGCAGGCACAGAGACAGGATCTGCAGAGCAGGCACCACGTGTTGTTGCTGTTTCAAAGTCAGCAGGTGTTTTGGATGTCACCTCTCTAGTCCTTGTAGCTGTTCTTATTGCAGCTGGTTTTATTCTTAACCTGACCGTTGGTAAGGCAATTAGTGCTATTGGAATTGGTCCAGAGTTCATCATTTCTTCGTTCTGCCTGGCTATTCTTTTGCTTAAGCCAAACGCTGTTCAGAGCCTGGTTATTGGTCTTATCGCAGCTACCGTTATTCAGCTGACCACAACTGTTCCTGGTGCTGATTTTGTTGCAGAGGGCGCAGCTTCACTTGTTATGTTTGCCTTCACAAGGTCCGCTCTTGCAGATAAGCCAGTAATGCCAGCAATTGGTTCTTTTGTAACCACTCTTATTTCTGGCCTGATCTTTGCTGCCATTGCTATTCCAGCCAAGGGTGCAACTATTGAGCTTTTCTACGTAATGCTTCCTGTCATCGTGGGAACTGCATTCTTTAATGCTATTGTTGTTCAGGTTCTTGCGGCTCCTCTTAAGAAGGTTTTGGGTCGATAAGTTCTTAGATACGCACTTATTTCCTGGAGAACACTGTGTCAATTATTGAAGTTCAATCTGTGTCATACAGCTATCCTGATAGCTCAGCGCGCGCTCTTAATGAGCTGTCGATGAGCGTTCAGGAGGGTGATTTTGTAGGTATTGTTGGCCCTTCTGGTGCAGGTAAGTCTACGCTTGCTCTTGCGCTCTCTGGTGCCATTCCTCATCACTTTAGAGGTAATTTCTTTGGCAAGATTCTTGTCTCTGGAATGGATACCTGCACGGTAGCCTTAACTGATATCTCTAAGATTGTGGGATCCATTACCCAAGATATCAATGCGCAGATGGTTGCTTCAATTGTTGAGGATGAGCTTCTCTTTGGTCTTGAGAACTTTGCTGTTCCTCATGCAGAGATTCCAGAGCGCATTACCTATGCTCTAGAGACGGTTGGTATTGCCAACCTTCGCTTTAGAGAGATTGCTTCTCTTTCTGGTGGACAGAAGCAAAAGGTTGCTATTGCAGCTCTTTTGGCGCTTCAGCCACAAGTTATGGTGCTTGATGAGCCAACAGCTGCTTTGGATCCAACGTCGTCCGAGTTAATCTTCCAGACCCTTTCAGAGCTCAACAAAACCAAAGGCATTACGGTTGTGGTAATTGAGCAAAAAGTGGGTCTTCTCGCTAAGTATTGCTCAAAGATTGCCGTTATGGACAAGGGCTCCATTTGTGCATACGGTAGCGGTGAGAAAGTGTTCTCTCAGGTAGATTTACTGCAAGAGGTTGGCGTTGATGTTCCTCGTTGCGTGCGCGTCTCAAAGGGCGTCCATGAGCTCTCTCATCAGTCAGAATATGCTCACTTGTTATCTGAGGCGGACAGAGCTGTCTGCGATGAAACTGCGCTATCAGTTCAGTTAGCCGCCAAGCAGCTTGCGTGCTGTGTAGGCGCTTTCCAGCATCGCAGCATTTCCCTTACAGAGGACTCTCAACCATTAGCTACTAATGACGTTGAATTAGCAGGGGAGACATATCTTCCAAAAATAGATGGTCCTGTGGTCGCTGAATCGAGCGGCCCATTTGACAGAATTGGTGTTCTTCAAGACGCTGACCAGCCAAGCACTCAGTCTGTTCTTGATGTTATTGATGCCACCTTCAAATATCAGGGGAGTACTGATGGCGTTGAGCGCGTCTCTCTCAGCTTGCACCCTGGCGAGCTTGTGGCACTTGTCGGCCAAAACGGTGCAGGTAAAACAACTCTAACTAAGCTGGTAAATGGCCTGTTGCGTCCTCGATCGGGAGACATTCAGATTAAGGGTTCTTCATGCAAGGATTGGAAGACGTCGCAGATTGCTCAGCACGTCTCTACGCTGTTCCAAAATCCCGATTACCAGATCTGTAAAGAGAGCGTTCTTGAGGAGATTGCGTTTGGTCTTGAGCTCAAGGCTGTGTCTGCAGAGGATGCGCGCAAGAAAGCGCTTGAAGTAATTGATTGCATGGGGCTTGATGCGGATGCGTCGCCGTTTATGCTTTCTCGCGGACAGCGACAGATGGTAGCGCTTGCGTCCGTGGTTGCCTGCGAGCCAGATATTCTTGTGCTTGACGAACCAACATCGGGCCTGGATTACAAAGAGTGTTTGCAGGTCATGAATATGGTCAAATCACTGTGCGAGAAGGACTGTGCAGTTCTTATGGTCTGTCATGACATGGAGGTTGTGCTGGACTTTGCTACAAGAATTGTCGTTATGGCGCATGGCAGCGTGTTAGATGATGGGGAAGTTACACAGATCTTCTCGACAGATGAGGTTTTGAAGGAAGCATATGTTGAGGCTCCTCAGATGATTCAGCTGTCAAAGCTTGCGGGTGCGCACGTGGATTCATCATTTACTGGGCTTAGCAGTGCTTCAGAGGTGCTTGGGGCATTGCAGCATCAGTTTGAGATTGCTCGTATTGCAGCCACGCTTAATGGTAAGGAGGCTCCTCGTGGGTAGTGTTATTGATTACACCGAAGGAACAAGCTTCCTTCATAAGGCAAATCCCGTGGCCAAGCTTGTGTTTGCGCTTGAACTTTTTGTAGCCGCTCTTGCCGCACAGGGAACGCTTGAGGTACTTGCGGTGTTCGCGCTTACCATTCTTGTGGGAGTTATCTCGCAGAACGCTCAGAAGACTTTTAAGCTGGTATTTGGCTTTGCTGTCTTAGGCCTTATCTTGTGCGTTGTACAGACGCTTGTTGCCCCTGCTGGTCCAACGCTCTTTTTATTCATCACGGTAGGCGGTTTGGAGCGCGGCTTTAACGTTGCCCTAAAAACAATTGCGCTGGCACTGCCGCTGCTTTCTATACTCTCGCTTATGCGCGTAGAAGACCTCATGAATGCACTGGTAGAAGTTGCGCATGTTCCTTATCCTTATGCGTTTACCATTGCAACGGTTTTGCGCTTTGTGCCTGTCTTTGCTTCAGAGATGAACCATATCATGGAGGCTCAGATGGCTCGTGGCGTTGAGTTTGATACCAAAAATCCAATTAAGAAGCTCCAGCTCACCATGCCTTTGATTGTTCCTTTGCTGGTAAGTTCTGTTAAAAAAGCTGATGCTTCGGCACTTGCTGCTGAGCAGCGAGGTTTCTATTTAAGGAACGCTTCATCTGCATTTAAACGCTATCCTTTGGCTCCATCAGACTTTGCTCTGATGATTCTTGGCGTTGCGGTAATTGTTGTTGTCCTCGTGTTCTCATAAGAACTTCTCGCGTTTTCACTGTGCTTCGCTGGTAAATGCCGTAACATTAAGGTATTAGAAGGAGGACACGTGGAAACTTTCACTGATCTTTGTCATATCAACGTTAAAGGCGGAGACGGCGGCGCAGGCTGCATGTCTTTCCGCCGAGAAGCATATGTTCCAAAAGGCGGTCCAGAC
>JABZHK010000088.1:0-5253 GCA_015258885.1 Atopobium sp. | reverse complement strand
CCCTCGCCTACATCACTCTTATTGCAACCGCACTGACTGGTGTTTTGCAGAACCGCGCACAGAAGTCAGTTACTCCTGTTCAGGCCTCACTAATAATTTCTCTGGACAGTATTTTTGCAGCAGTTTTTGGCGTGATCTTCCTTGCTGAGGTTATTACCCCCACAATCTTCCTTGGCTTTATTGTTATCTTTGTTGCAATCTTTATCAGCGAGCTTGGCGAGAAACCCGCAGAGCCCCAAACCCCTTCAGAAAATTAAAGCTCTCTATACAACACGACCCTAAACAAAAAGCCCGCGTATGCGGGCTTTTTTATTGCGCTTTGGAGCTCCTACATCTCACGAGAGCTCATCATAGGCCCATCGGACCAAAGTGTAATCTCTCCTGAAGCTAGTGTTTTAGGGACATCAATAGGGCGCTGGTTGGAGGAGCCTCTAAAACGCAAGGTAATATCATGGAGACTCTGAACCCATGGGCCATCTACCAGAACATCTATACAAGACAGAATGCGATCAGTGTACTCTGTGTGCCACTTTCCCTCGGTCAGCTGATCCCAGGTGTGACCTGAATACATCCAGATGCTCTTTTGTGGATAGGTAGCTCTGACCTTCTCGACAAACTCAACAAGGCCTTCTTGGTTTTCTGGCTCAAATGGTTCTCCGCCAAGGATGGAAAGACCGTTGATATAGACAGGTGCAAGCGAATCAATAATCTCTTGCTCAACTTCTGGAGTAAACTCTCCTCCGCTCTTGAAGTCCCATGCCTCGTAATTAAAGCAGCCTTCACAGTGCAGGCGACAACCTGAAACAAACAGAGTTGTTCTTACGCCAACACCGTTTGCAATGTCTGAAAACTTAATATTTGAATAGTTCATACATAACCTTTGATGGGTAACTTCCGCATATTGTGGATGTTACCTGATAGAGATAATAAAAACGAGCAGAAGGGCTAAGGCGCTCTTCTGCTCGTTTGTCTAGTACGTAAAACTTAGAGGTGAAGGACGCGGTCCTTAATCTCCTGGGTACGACCCTGGTTCCAGAACTGGGTACCAATGTAGCCGCAGGTACGACGAGCAACGTTCATCTTGGTCTGGTCACGGTTGCCGCAGTGTGGGCACTCCCAAACCAGCTTGCCGTCCTCCTCAACAATCTGAATCTCACCGTCATAACCGCACTCCTGGCAGAAGTCAGACTTGGTGTTGAGCTCTGCATACATGATGTGGTCATAGATGAACTGCATGACGCTGAGAACAGCCTCGATGTTGTCCTGCATGTTAGGAACCTCAACGTAAGAGATTGCTCCACCTGGGGAAAGACGCTGGAACTCAGACTCAAACTGGAGCTTCTGGAATGCGTCAATCTCTTCTGCAACGTGGACGTGGTAGCTGTTGGTGATGTAGCCCTTATCGGTGATGCCTGGGATAACACCAAAGCGGCGCTGAAGTGCCTTAGCAAACTTGTAGGTAGTGGACTCAAGAGGAGTTCCGTAGAGGGAGTAATCGATATCCTCTGCTTCCTTCCACTCGGTGCACTTATCGTTCATGTGCTGCATAACCTGGAGTGCAAATGGAGTTGCCTCTTTGTCAGTGTGGCTGTGACCAGTCATAGCCTTAACGCACTCGTACAGGCCTGCATAACCAAGGGAGATGGTAGAGTATCCGCCGTAAAGCAAAGGATCGATAACCTCACCCTTGTCCAGACGAGCAAGTGCGCCGTACTGCCAAAGAATAGGAGCAGCATCAGACAGGGTGCCCTTCAGGCGATCGTGACGAGCGCGAAGTGCGCGGTGGCAAAGCTCAAGACGCTCATCAAAGATCTTCCAGAACTTGTCCATATCGCGACCAGCAGAAAGAGCAACGTCAGGAAGGTTGATAGTTACAACACCCTGGTTGAAGCGGCCGTAATACTTAGGCTTGTTTGGCTCATAGTTCTTTGCGCGAGCAACGTTGTTGAAGCCATTACCAGAACGGTCTGGTGTCAGGAAGGAACGGCAGCCCATGCAAGTGAAGGTATCGCCCTCGCCTTCCTTCTCGCCCTTAGAAAGCTTGTACTCCTTCATCTTCTTCTCAGAGATGTAGTCAGGGACAAGGCGGCGAGCGGTGCACTTTGCAGCCATCTGAGTGAGGTAGTAGTACTTGGAATCCTCGTAAACGTTGTCCTCTTCAAGAACGTAAATGAGCTTAGGGAATGCAGGAGTAATCCAGACACCCTCCTCGTTCTTTACGCCCTGGTAACGCTGACGGAGCATCTCCTCAATGATGAGTGCAAGATCCTGCTTCTCCTGCTCATTCTTTGCCTCGTTGAGATACATGAAGACAGTAATGAAAGGAGCCTGACCGTTGGTGGTCATCAAAGTGACAACCTGGTACTGAATGGTCTGAACACCACGAGAAACCTCATCACGAAGGCGCTTCTCAACCATCTCGTTGAGCTGCTCAGCAGAAAGCTCAACACCGACGGAGTTCATCTCCTCCATAACGGTCTTGCGAATCTTCTTACGAGAAACATCAACAAAAGGAGCAAGGTGAGCCAAGGAGATGGACTGACCACCGTACTGGCAGGATGCTACCTGAGCAATGATCTGAGTTGCAATGTTGCATGCAGTGGAGAAGCTGTGTGGACGCTCAATCAGAGTACCGGAGATAACAGTGCCGTTCTGCAGCATGTCATCAAGGTTGATGAGGTCACAGTTGTGCATGTGCTGTGCAAAGTAATCGGAATCGTGGAAGTGGATAAGACCCTCGTTGTGAGCAGCAACAATATCCTCTGGAAGAAGCTCACGCTGAACGAGGTCCTTAGAAACCTCACCAGCCATGTAGTCACGCTGAACAGAAACAACGGTAGGATTCTTGTTGGAGTTCTCCTGCTTGACTTCCTCGTTGTTGCACTCAATCAGAGACAGAATCTTGTCATCGGTGGTGTTCTTGTGACGCTTCTGGTTTTGGATGTAGCGGTAAATGATGTACTTACGAGCAACCTCAAAGCGGTCAAGAGCCATGAGCTGATCCTCGACAAGGTCCTGGACCTCCTCGACGGTGACGGTGTGTCCAGCCTTCTCACACTCATCGGTAACGTTGAGGGAAGCAAACTGAATCTCACGCTCAGTCAGGCGCTGATCCTCAGGGACCTCTGCGTTAGCCTTAGCGATTGCGTTAACAATCTTCTCTACCTCGAAGGTGACCTCTGAGCCATTGCGCTTGATAATCTTCATGTGCAAACTCCTTGAACAAACGTTGGTGAAAGCAACGCTTTCATGCGTGTTTAATTGGATTATCACTGCGGTTCCTAAGCTTTTGCCTAAGCGAAGTAGTTGGGAACCCGCTTGTGTGATGGGAACTACTATGCCACAACTTATAGTGTTTGGGCTCGAGAACTATAACAATATATTGTGAAATTTCCACACGAATACAAAATTATGTATTGACACATTATGGCAATCAATATCTCTGCAGGTAGAAAATTAGCTAGAAAGTTCGCTAATTACAAAATTTATTAATGGCCAAAAAATAATTCGATTTTTTGTATGTAGGCATTCGTCGCCTTTCACAAATGCGTCACAATTCGCCCCTCAGCACTCACTTTTGTTGAGCGTTTGGGGACTAAAAAAGCCGACACAAAATGTCGGCTTTGGTGGTTAGTCTAGTGGAGGCTGTGGACGCCAGGTTGCATCTTTATAGATAAGGCGTGCATCCTTCCAGCCCTTTATAAGGCGAGAAAGGCCAGACGAGAAGTGCGCTCTGTCTACCAAAATAAGTCGAATAATCTCTTTTGCAAAGGTCAGAGCGGTACCAACACCAAAGAGCACAGGGTTGTAATCACCGTGAACCTGGAAGTAACGGGCAATATAGCCGCGGTTACGCGTGATGTAATAGCGTGTCATGTCAGAGGTTGAATTAAGCTGGCGCACAGAACCAATACTCTGACCAGGAACTTCTCGACATCTTGAAAGAACAAAGTCTGGAATCAAAATAGGCTGCGTTACCTTGCTGGCCAAATAGCCGTACAGAGCATCGTCCCAGTAGATAAAGAAACGTGCATCAGGCAGGCCAATCTTCTGCACTACAGAGCGCTTAAAGCAGGCGCCCTCAAAGCACATCACATTGCACTCGCGATAAGGCACACCGTCAAAGCCAGCCTTTGCCAGCGGATTGTAGATGCCCAGGGCGGTGCTAAAGCGATACTGCCAGAAGAAAGGACCACCATCAAAGTCGTAGCGCTGACCTTGGATAACCTCAGCCTTATCTGACCATGCGTCAAGCTTATCAAGACCATCAGGCAGCACAGCTACGTCATCGTCCATAACCCAGAACCACTCGGCACCCAGCTCATAACCTACGCGCACACCCTCAGAGAAACCACCAGAACCGCCGGTATTTTGCTCCATAGGCACGTAGCACACGCGATTAGTACCTCCGTGAGTGTCGGGATCATCAGTGGTTTCTCCCCACGTGGTTTTGACCTTCTCCGAAAACTCCGACACAAGAGAGGCTGTCTCAGAGGAGTTTTCGTTGTCCACAACAATGATGCGCCATGGAGCCTGCGTGAGCTGCGTAATGGAATTGAGCAGGTTGGAAAGCAGTTCCTGGCGTTTGAAGGTAACTATGACAAGAGCAGTGCGCTTCATATTTCCCCAAAATGTGACTTCGTGAGTGGGTTAGTGCCTCTATAGTATAAAGCAGCAATCAAAAGGAGTTTAGATGAGTCACACGCAAAACCACCAACCCTTGGTTTCTCTTGTTGTGCCCATATACAACGTTGCAGACTATCTGGAGCAATGCCTGGCAAGCATTCAATCGCAGAGCTACACCAACCTGGAGATTATCTGCTTAAACGACGGCTCAACTGACTCGTCTTTAGCTCTTTTGGAAGCATATGCTGCCCGTGATGGACGCCTTGTCATCATTGACAAGGCAAACGAAGGCTACGGAAAAACATGTAATCGTGGTATTACCGCAGCTCATGGCACATGGGTGGGTATTGTTGAGCCTGACGATTACCTTGAGCCAACTATGGTTCAAGAACTTGTTGATCTTATCCAAGCAAACGGCGGAGAAGACCAGGTAGATATTGCTCGTTCTGCGTATTGGCGCGTATTTGGCAATCAGAAAAATGGCCGTGCGGGAGCAAAGTCGCAGTTTAGAGCTGCTGGCGGCGCTGCCGAGTACAGAGTTCCCTGCGCATATAAGGGCCGCGTCAAACCCAAGCAGCAGCCTTGTCCAATTGATCAAATGGCACAGCTTCTGCTGCACCATCCTGC
>JABZHK010000087.1:0-5267 GCA_015258885.1 Atopobium sp. | reverse complement strand
TGATTAAGAACATGTCGATTCTTCAGCAGAACCTACCAAAGCTGCGCTATTTTGTGCGCCAGGCCTAAAAGCCAACGCTAACACGCTACAGAATCATAATCACCCGCATATGAACTGTCTCCCATTTCTTTTGTCCAAGAAATGGGAGACAGTTCAGGATGCGAGGGTTTTGCTTTTAGATTTGAAAGAACGTTTAGTTGAACTTAACAACCTTCTGAGCTACACGATAGCCACCAATAGTGACCGTCTTACCAATCTTGCCAGGAAGGTTTGTAGCAGTGCCTACAAGACCGTAGCGAGCCTTGCGGTACATCTTCTTGTCATAAGCGCGAAGCTCATCCCAGAGCTCCTCAAGCTGGTCCATAGCGTCCTCACGGTCGCTCATCTTAGAGAAGACTGAGCAGATAGCCATGATGATAGTGAAGTAACTCATCATGTACGTCTGAAGACGTGGAGAAGAGATGTCGTCGTAGATGTGATATGCGTGCATCATATTGCGCGCTACGCGCCAATAATGATCAACGCGACTTGTTAAGACCTTCTCGTTAACTGATTGATCGTCTCGACCAATGAAGTAACGATACAGGTCAACGTCAACGTAGTAGATAGTCTTTACCTTAGGGAATGGAACGTAGGCATAGACGTTATCCACATAGAAAGTGTGCTCAGGCATCTGGATATTTGCAGAGCGCAGAACCTCAACGCGGTAGGTAATTGCGTGCATCAAAAGGTACTGAGACAGCTTGAAACGGCCAATCTCGTCCCAACTAATAATCTTGTTGGTAGGAACAGCATCGCGATAATCTACAAAGTTCTGTGTGTTGTCCTCAACGTGCTCGTAGACGTAATTAGAGAGAACCAGGTCAACAGGATTATCAGAAGCAACAAAGGTGCGAAGCTGCTGAAGGAAGGTCTTCAGAGCATCACCATCTACCCAGTCATCTGAGTCAATGTTTTTGAAGTACACACCGTCAGCATGAGAAACGGCTTTCATAACAGCAATGCCATGGCCGCCGTTCTCTTGGTGAACTGCCTTGATGATGTTGGGGTAACGCTCCTGCCAAGCGTCGGCTTTAGCAGCGGTGTCATCTTTTACAGAGCCGTCATCAACAATAACAATCTGCACATCATCGGCGTAATCAGAGCCCTCAAGAATAGATTCAATGCAGTAATCCATGTACTCAGAAGAGTTATAGCATGGAATACCAAAGGTAATTGTCTTTTTCATGCAAGCTCCCTATGCCTGATGAGCAATAAGCTCGTCAGAAAGTTCCAAAGCAGAAGCAACAACGCCATCCATATCGTAGTAACGATACTCAGCAAGACGACCAACTGCGTGGAAGTTCAGAATGCCAGAAGTGCGCTCCTTGTAAGAGCGATACAGCTTCTGATTTTCTGGCTCGAGAATAGCGTAATAAGGAGTCTGGCCACTCTCTGGAACATAGGCGTGTGAGTACTCACGCATGATAGTTGTTTTACCAGGAAGAACCTGACCAGTCATATTCTTGAACTCGGTGATACGAGTAAAGTCCTCACTGGTGGTGTAATTGACGGTACCAACAGGCTGGAACTGGTCCTGATCAAGCGTCTCAAACTGCATATCAAGCGTACGATATGGCAGAGCGCCCTGATCAAGGTTGAAAAGCTCATCCAGAGGACCGGTGTAGATTACCTCACCTGCAAATGGTTTCTCGCAAACAGCCACGTTAGAAGCGGTGAGCTTCATGATGTCACGGACATCAACATCTAGGAAGACCTCAATCAAATCATGATCAAGCATGTTCTCAAAGAGCTTGGTGTAGCCCTCTTTTGGCATGCCCTGATAGGTTGCGCCTGGGAAATAGCGATCGTCATCGCCGACAAAGATTGGAACGCGTCCCGTGATGGACTTGTCAATCTGGTCTGGAGTCTTTCCCCACTGCTTCATGGTGTAATGCAGAAAAACGTTCTCGTAAACGTAGTCGGCAATCTCTTCCAGATCTGGATCGTTCTTCTCGCGAAGCTCCATGATAGGAACTTTGACGTTCTCACCAAACGTAAGAACCAGCTTCTGATAGAGTTTCTCGCCACGCTCTTCTCCAAAGGCAAGCTTCAAAGACTGGTGATTAAAAGGAACAGGCATAAGCTGGCCGTTAATGTTGGCTAGAACTTTGTGCTGGTAGTCAGTCCAATCGGTAAAGCGCGAGAGGAACTGGTGCACGCGGTCACTCATGGTGTGATAGATGTGTGGACCGTACTCGTGAACAAGAACGCCTGCGTCATCAAGGCGATCGTAAGCGTTACCGGCAATGTGGTTTCTGCGCTCAAAGATTGCTACCTTTGAGTTGCAATTTTCTGCCATACGGCGAGCAACAACTGCGCCTGCATAGCCCGCTCCAACAACAATAACATCGTAGTTGTCGGGGTTAAAACCGGCAGGAAGACCATGATTGATAGACATGTAAACCTCCATGTGCGCCTAAGTGCGCAGGATTTGTATGTGAAACTTCACTCATTTTAACACGTGGCCATAAAGTGAGTCATGCGGGGCGCAAAGCTCTGCCGTTAGGCGTAAAATGTTCAATTGTGTGAAAATGCATTTCTTGGTTTTTTGTGTCTGGCTTTTATACAAATTGCAAGCTGAGAAGTGCAAAATTCAACGAGGCACAGATATCAAAGTATGATTGGAGCACGACACATGAGCAAGTTTCTTGACCGTATGAAAGAAACCGCTAAGTCCGACGTAAAGACTATTGTCCTTCCAGAGGGTGAGGACCAGCGTACCACCGATGCAGCAAAGAAGATTGTTGCAGAGGGTATTGCAAAGGTCATTATTCTTGGCGATCCTGAGCAGATTGATGTTCCAGGTGCAACTGTAGTAGATCCTGCTACTGACGAGCGTCATGAGGCATATGCTCAGAAATTTGCTGAGCTTCGTGCTCGTAAGGGCGTCACCATTGAGGAAGCTCGCAAGCAGATGAACGACGCTACCTACTTTGCAACCATGATGGTTAAGATGGGCGATGCTGACGGCCTGGTTTCTGGCGCTTGCCACTCTACCGCAAACACCCTTAGGCCTGCTCTGCAGATCATCAAGACTGCTCCTGGTACCAAGCTTGTTTCTGCATTCTTCATCATGAGCACCACTACTGACTTTGGCGAGGACGGCACCCTGCTCTTTGCTGACTGCGGCCTCAATATTGATCCATCTGCAGAGGAACTCTCCGAGATTGCTCTTGCCTCCGCCGATTCTTGGCGCGCATTTATGAGCGATGAGCCTCGCGTTGCTATGCTCTCCTACTCCACCATGGGTTCTGCTGGTGGCGCAACTGCCGAGAAGGTCCAAGAGGCCACAAAGCTTGCTCACGAGAAGAACGCTGAACTTGCACTCGACGGCGATCTTCAGCTTGACGCAGCTCTTGTTCCTGAGGTTGGTAAGCTCAAGGCTCCATTCTCTAAGGTTGCAGGAAACGCAAACATCCTGGTCTTCCCTAACCTTGAGGCTGGAAACATTGGCTACAAGCTTGTTCAGCGCTTTAGCGGTGCTGAGGCATACGGTCCAATCCTTCAGGGCATTGCTCGTCCTGTTAACGACCTCTCCCGTGGTTGCTCCGCTGACGATATTGTTGGTGTTGTTGCAATCACTGCTGTTCAGGCTCAGATGGCAGACAACAACTAGTCTTTCTGCTCTTCTCACTTGGTATACTAAGCCAGTCTCAAAAGAGGCTGGCTTATTCTTTAGCTGGAGGCATATATGTCTGAAATTATTTCTCTTTCTAACGACTCTCTTACCGCTTCAATTGACACCATGGGTGCACAGCTCATGAGCTTGCAAAAAGGTGAGTCGGAATACCTCTGGCAAGGAGATGCCAACTGGTGGCCAAGACGTGCCCCCATTCTCTTCCCCATTGTTGGCGTCCTCAAGGACGGCAAAGCAGAGTCTGCAGAAGGCACCGTTTCTCTTGCACGTCATGGCCTTGCTCGCCTCAACCAATTTGAGGTTGTCAAGCAGAACGCCTCTTCTGTAACGCTCCAGCTAAAAAGCACCGAAGAGACTCGCAAGTCTTATCCGTATGACTTTGAACTTAGACTGATTTTCTCGCTATCTGACGATACGTTGACACAAACATATGAGGTCACCAATACGGGAAACGTTGTGCTGCCATTTACTCTTGGCGCACATCCCGCGTTCAACATTCCTGTACCGGGTGTTGAGGCGACCTCTTTGGACCAGTATCATCTCTTGTTTACGCGCTCCTGGACCAGCTTTGGTCCTTCCATTACTGATGAGGGTCTATGTGACTACGCAAATCCACAAAGACTTGTTGTGGACTCTGACACGCTTCCTCTTTCTTGGGAGCTCATCGATCGCGAGAAGACCATCACACTTGAGGACGTTCCCGATAGACGTATTACGCTTGCAGCTAACGCAGAAGCTTCGTCTGAGGCTCATGGCATTCAGATGGAGTTTGAAGGCTTTGATTACCTGGGCATTTGGAGTGCTGCTTCTGGTTGTCCATTTGTTGCTCTTGAGCCATGGTGCGGCATTGCAGACACCGTTGATACAGACGGTGTCTTTGAGCATAAACCAGGCATCATATGCCTTGAGCCAGGTCAGAGTGTTACTAAAACATTGAGCATCAAAGTCTTCTAATGCACATCAGAAGAGCAAATACTATAGATCTTAAGGCTGTGGCTGATTTATATGACATTGGCCGTCAGACCATGGCTCGGCATAACAACACATTCCAGTGGACCAAAAATTATCCACTTTTAGAAGATGCTGAAGCTGATCTTGAAAGCAACGGCCTCTTTGTAGTCACTGAAGATGAAACATCTGAAGAAATTATTGGTTGTTTCTCGCTCTTACCCGGTCCTGACGAGGCATACGTCAATATTGCTGAAGGCGCTTGGATAAACGACCTCGATTATGTTGTCATTCATCGAGTAGCTGTTAAATATACAGGAAGCGGAATTGCAAGCTTTATGTTCAACTGGATTTGCGAGAACTATTCAAACGTTCGAGTAGATACTCATGAAGCAAATGTCGCTATGACTACAACACTCACACATGCTGGTTTTGTGTATTGCGGCAAGGTAGTTGGACACGATAAAACACCTCGTGACGCATTTCATTTTGTAGCCTAATAGACAGCGAGAAACGCTTTGAACAAAAAGAGAGCCTCCACATGAACTGCCTCCCATTTCTTGGACACGAGAAATAGGAGGCAGTTCAAAACACACCTAAGTCAGATAATCTGTCAAAAAGACGTATACATTACGCTGAA
>JABZHK010000086.1:0-5310 GCA_015258885.1 Atopobium sp. | reverse complement strand
CTTGACAGCACTAGCGCTGAGGCAGTTAATACATGGTTTGACCAGCATGAACACTATGACGTTGTTATTAATTGTGCTGCCGCAACAAATGTAGATGGTTGCGAGAGCAATTTTGAGATGGCGTTTGCGGTAAATGCGCTTGGTCCTATGAATCTTGCACGAGCTTGCAACTCTACGCAAACAAAGCTCGTTCAGGTATCCACTGATTATGTCTTTAGTGGTAAAGAAAGCTCTCCTCGCACAGAACAAGATGCGCCTTGTCCTGTTTCTGCTTACGGTCGATCAAAATTAGCAGGAGAGGGACTTGCGCTGGCCGCAAATGCTCAAACGTTTGTGGTTAGAACGGCGTGGCTTTATGGTTATGTTGGCAAGAACTTTGTGGCAACCATGCGCGTCCTTGGTGCAAAGTATCCAGAGATTAGTGTTGTTGATGATCAAGTAGGTAATCCTACCAGCGCAAATGATTTGGCACACACAATTTTGTGCATTGCTGCTACTGAGAACTATGGCATCTACCACGCAACCAACGAGGGAACGTGTTCGTGGGCTGATTTTGCAGAGGCTATTATGGCTGGTAGTAATCTCGACTGTAAGGTTACCAGGGTAACCTCTGCTCAGTGGAAAGAGATGCACCCAGAAAGCGCTTCTCGCCCTGCGTATTCATCTTTGGTAAACGGTCATCTTGAGAGTACCATTGGAAATTGTATGAGGCCTTGGCAGGAGGCTCTTGCGACATATCTTTCGAAGGTAGAAAGAGGTTAGTGTGAAGACCTATTTGGTAACTGGTGGAGCTGGATTTATTGGATCTAACTTTATCCACTATATGCTTAGAAGAAATCAGGACATTCATATCTTGAACGTGGATGCCCTGACCTATGCAGGCAACCTTGAGAACCTCTCGGAATATGATCAAGATTCTCGCTATACCTTTGCTCACGTAGACATTAGGGATAAAGAGGCTCTGACACAGCTGTTTGAGACCTATCATCCTGATTACGTTGTTAACTTTGCAGCAGAGAGTCACGTAGACCGTTCTATTGAAGATCCGGGTGCCTTTGCTGACACTAACGTTATGGGTACTGTCGCTCTTCTGAGCGTTGCAGAGTCTTTCTGGAATGATGGCCAGGGCTCCTACGGAGACCACAGATACCTGCAGGTTTCTACTGATGAAGTCTACGGTTCACTGCCGCTTGATGATCCAGAGGCGTTCTTCCGCGAGACTACACCATTGAGTCCACACAGCCCTTACTCTGCATCTAAGGCTTCTGCAGATATGTTTGTAAAAGCCTGGCATGATACATACGGATTTCCTGCGGTAATCACCCGTTGCTCTAACAATTACGGCCCCTATCAGTTCCCCGAGAAGCTCATTCCTCTGATGATTGAGAATTGCCTGGAGCACAAGGCGCTTCCAGTTTATGGTGACGGACTGAATGTTCGTGACTGGCTCTACGTTGATGACCACTGCAAGGCAATTGCTATGGTTCTTGAAGGTGGACGCCTTGGTGAGGTCTATAATGTTGGCGGTCACAACGAGCGCAACAACCTCTACATTGTTAAGCGCATCATCAGTGAAGTTGCAAGAATCACTGGTGACACTCAGATTACTGAGGATCTAATCTCTTACGTTACTGACCGCAAGGGTCATGATCGTCGCTATGGTATTGCGCCCGATAAGATTAAAGAAGAGCTGGGTTGGTATCCAGAAACTCCATTTGAAGAGGGTATTGTTACCACTATTAACTGGTATTTAGAGAACCGCGAGTGGGTTAAGAATGTAGTTTCTGGTGATTATCAGGATTACTACAAGAAGATGTATGAAGGTCGATAATGCGCACATACGATACAGAAACGCTTAAGCATCTCCAGCAAGTTGAGCTGATGATTTTAAAGGACTTCGTAGACACGTGTGAAGCCAACAACATCCGCTATTTTGGTTTTGGCGGCACCGCGATTGGCGCCCTTCGTCATAAGGGATTTATTCCTTGGGACGATGATATTGATGTTTGTCTTCCTGCAGAAGACTTCAACAAGCTCTTAGATATCTATGATAAAGAGTGGTCAGAAAAGTATTCAATCATGAATACTGAGAGGGACATCAACTATCCATTCCCAACCACGCGCATTATGCTCAAAGGAACACAGTTCTGCGAAGAAGCACTTGCGCCACTTCCTCTTGACCTTGGTATTTTCCTAGATGTCTACTGCTTTGATAATGTTTCGGATGACGAGAAGGAATATCAGAAGCAGGCATTTGATGCGTGGTTCTGGTCACATATGCGCATTTTAGTTGACGTTCCTCGTCCTGTTATTTTGGCCGACGGCATCAAAGGAAAGCTCTTAAAAGCAGCAGTTACTATGGGTAGGGGAGTTTGCAAACTTCTACATCTCTCTACTCAGAAAATGTATGAGCGTGAGCAGGAAGCCCGCAACCGCTTTGCTCACGGTAAGACAAAAAGAATTGCCTACCTGCACGATACGGATAGGTTTGTAAATACCTATCCAGTTGATGAGGTTTTTCCTGTCGATAAGCTTGATTTTGATGGAATTCAAGTAGCGTTCCCTAATCAAAATGATAAATTCCTTAGGATGCTTTACGGCGATTACATGCAAATGCCACCAGTTGAGAAGCGTAAAAACCACTATCCAGCGCGTTTGGATTTTGGTCCTTACTAGGGTCTTCTCGCCTGTAAAGCAATACATAAAAGGTAAAACGGCATCTCAGGTGCCGTTTTTTGTTAGATTGGCAGTCTTTGACAATCCTCTGAAGGTAATATGTTCAAAATATGTTCATACTTGTATAAATTTGAACATAGGAGTATTATGACTGACGTAAATTGGTATGGAAGTTTATTTCGCAGTTAATTGGTCTTCATTTGGAGGAACCGTGGCACTAACAAATAACGTGTTTTCTGTATTAAAAACTATTGCTCTTTCTGACGAGAAGCTCAATCAGAGACAGCTTGCAGAAGAAACTGAGCTTTCTTTGGGATCAGTTAATTCAGCAGTAAAAACGCTTGAGGACCAGGGTCTTATTGAAGAGGGACTCATCACACCAAAGGGTCTTGAAGCTCTGAAACCTTATGAGGTTAAGAATGCCATTATTATGGCAGCTGGTCTGTCTTCTCGCTTTGCACCTATTTCTTATGAGAAGCCAAAGGGTGTTCTGAAGGTTCGTGGAGAAGTTCTGATTGAGCGTCAGATTCATCAGTTGCTTGAAGCTGGTATTACTGACATCACCGTTGTTGTGGGTTATAAGAAGGAGTACTTCTTCTATTTGGAGGAGAAGTATGGCGTCAAGATTATTGTTAATCCAGATTACGCAACAAGAAATAACAACTCCACGCTTTGGTATGTAAAAGACCAGCTTGATAATACGTATATCTGCTCGTCAGATGACTACTTTACTCAGAATCCTTTTGAGCACTATGTCTATGAGGCCTATTACTCAGCAACGTATGTTGCAGGAGAGACTGACGAGTGGTGCCTTAAAGAAGGACGTGGTGGACGTATTACCGGCGTAGAAATTGGCGGTTCAAATTCTTGGATTATGCTGGGTCACGTCTATTTTGACAGGCAATTCTCAAAGAAGTTTGTAGACATTCTTGAGGCTGTCTACGACAAGCCAGAAACTGTTGACATGCTCTGGGAAGAGATTTACGTCCGTCATATCAAAGAGCTTTCCATGACCATTAGAAAGTATCCTGACGGCGTTATTTACGAGTTTGATTCCCTTGATGAACTTCGTCAGTTTGACCCAGCATTTATTGAGAACATCGACTCAGAGATTTTTGACAACATTGTCTCGGTGCTTCATTGCCAGAAGAAGGATATCCACGGTTTCTATCCTCTAAAACAGGGACTTACCAATTTATCTGCTCACTTTATTGTGGGATATGGTGATGATGCTCAGGAGTATGTCTACAGGCATCCAGGTGTTGGTACCGAGAAACTTGTAGACCGCGCTGCTGAAGAGGCTGGTCTTCGACTTGCTCGTGAGCTTGGCCTAGACAACACCTTTATTTACGAGGACCAAAAAGAAGGTTGGAAGATTTCCAAGTTTGTGAAAAACGCTCAGAATCTTGATCCTCATAATCCTGAGCAGCTCAAGCGCGCAATGGAGATGGGTTATAAACTGCATCATAGCGGTGCCTCACTTGATCGTTCCTTTGACTTTGTCAACGAGGGTCTTAATTACGAGAAACTCCTGCTTGAAGAGGGTCCTATTGAGATTCCTGGCTACTACGAGCTTCGCGAGAAGGTCCTGCGCTTGAAGAAGTTTGCAGACGCAGATCAGTATCCAATTGTTATTTCACACAATGATTTCTTCTATCTGAATTTCTTGATTGATGAGGCCGGTACCTACAGCCTTATTGACTGGGAATATGCAGGCATGTCAGATGAGGCTAATGACTTTGGTACCTTCGCAGTTTGCTGTGAGCTTACTGACGATGAGGCTAATGCTGCTATTGATTACTACTTTGGAAAAGAGGCAACGTTTGAGCAGCGCAGACACTTCTGGAGCTATGTAGTCTTTGCTGGTTGGTGCTGGTATCTCTGGTCTCTGGTTAAGGAAGCAGAGGGCGAGAACGTAGGCGAGTGGTTCTTCATTTACTATCGCTACGCTGCAAACAATATTGATCGTGTTCTTTCTTGGTACGAAGACGCTCAGAACTAAGAGCAAAAGGAGAAACTATGTATTACGGTCTTTTAAGCGGTATTCTTTGGGCGGTTGATACCGTTATTCTTGGCGTTGCTCTTGGTATGAGTCCTTATGTTGATTCAGCTCAGGCGTCATTTGTCAGCGCATTCATGCACGATTTCTTTGCCGCTGCAGTTCTTTTAGTCATGATGGCTCAGAAGGGAAGACTTAAAGACACCCTTGAAGCTGCAAAAACTAAGAGCGGTCGTGTTGGTATGTTGGGCGCTCTTTTAGGCGGACCAATTGGCATGAGTGGTTATCTTGCCGCAATTAATGCTATTGGACCTGGTTACACCGCTGCTATTTCAGCTTTTTATCCAGCTGTTGGCTCGCTTTTAGCATGGCTTTTGCTTAAAGAGAAAATGAATTTGAAGCAGGTTATTGCCCTTATTGTTGCTCTTGTAGGCGTTATGGTCATTGGCGTATCTACTGCTGCGGGAGAGGGTAACGGAAACGTTCTTGTGGGTATCTTAGGCGTTGTAGCCTGTGTCTTTGGTTGGGGTTCTGAGGCAGTTATTTTGGCTTGGGGTATGCAAGACGATGCTGTTGATAATGAAACCGCACTTCAGATAAGGGAAACTACCTCTGCGTTTGCATACGGTCTTATT
>JABZHK010000085.1:251-5402 GCA_015258885.1 Atopobium sp. | reverse complement strand
CCTGTAAAAGGTCGCCGTCTGTGTTCGCTTAATAAATGATGAAGCGCAAGTCTTACTTAGCAGGAAGAATAGAAGGAGTGACGCAGACAACATCCTTAAGTCCTGCAGCCTTGAGCTCTTGGATCTGCTCGTCAGTTGCACCTGTATCAGTAATGAGCAGGTCGATATCTTCTGCAGAACCAAACTGGAAGTTGGAAGTAGTGCCCAGCTTAGAAGAATCTGCGACAACATAGTGCTTTCTAGAGCGCTTGAGCATCTGAGCGTTAATTGCTGGCTCAGGGGATGTTGCAGAAGTAAGACCAAATTCTCCCGAGAAACCCGTGCAGCCCAAGAAGCATTTAGCAGCGGTAATGTGCTGGATGCACTCAAGAGCGGTATCACCAGTCATGGAAGCGCGTGGAGGACGGATGTCACCACCAGTAAGGATGATAGAAAGATCGTGGATGTCCTCAAGCAACAGTGCCTTGCCATTGTTTGTAACAACAGTTACGTCGTGAGCATCAATCCACTCAAGCATCCCAAGAGCAACGGAGCTGGTGTTGATGAAGATGCAATCGCCATCTTCAACGTAGCGAGCGGCCTCGCGGGCAATTGCTTTGTTAGAGCGAATCTGCCTTGAGCCAGAAGGACGACCATAAGGATTAAGCAGGGTAGCAATGCCATACTGACGAGTCAGGATGCCGCGCTTCTCAAGAAAGTCCAGGTCACGTCTGATAGTTAAAGAAGAGACCTCAAAGTGATCAGCAAGCTCTAAAACACTTGCTTGTCCCTCTTTTTCTAGCAGCTCAGTAATTGCCTCGCGACGTGAATCTACGTAAGCCTTACTCCTTTTCATAAATGCCCTCCCTTTATGAGCAACATTTTTTCTTTGAATGTTCATTCATCAATAAAATAGAACATTAGAAGAAGGATATCAAGATATTTCGGAAAATAATAGTGTGAATATATATGAATGTTTTAGATTATAAAAAATTTAACATATAAACTTTACATGGGATAATAGAAGGCGCTTCAATTACGTTCATAAAAACATGAACATTTGTATAGCTACTTGGACAAAAGATACGCTGAAAAAATATGAACAACTTTGATTACTGTTTGAGTAAAATTGATTGAAGTTAAGAACGTTTCATGGCATATTATCAAATTATTAAGACTTGTCATGAGACGGCTTTGGGCCAATGTGTCTCATTAAGAGAAAGGCAAGGTGGTGCTGTGTTAAGTGATCTCCTTACCGAAGACCTGGTGCAGCTCAATGTTGTAGCTTCTAACTGGGAAGATGCAATTAGAAAGTCTGCGCAACCACTCGTTGATAACAAAAAAGTAACTGAGGGCTATGTTGATGACATCATTAAAGGTGTCAATGAACTTGGCCCTTATATTGTTATTACCGAGCATGTTGCTCTTCCACACGCACGCCCTGAGTCCGGTGCGCTTGAGCCTGCAGTAGGCATTACCGTACTTAAGGATTCCGTTGAGTTTGGTAGCAAAGACAACGATCCAGTTAAGTTCCTTTTCCCACTTGCTGCAAAAGATAGTGAAGGCCACCTTAGTGCCCTTCAGTCTCTTGTTGAATTGCTGAGCGATCCAGATTTCTTTGCTCAGCTTGAAAAAGCTCAGTCACCAAAAGATGTTGTGGACCTTGTCCACGCAAAGGAAGGTAGGTTGTAATGGCTGATAAGAAGTTCCACGCACTGGTTTGCTGCCGTGCAGGTATGGGTTCTTCCATGATGCTCAAGATCAAGATTGACCAGGTCATCAAAGAGAATGATCTTCCAATCGAGACTGAGCACGGTAATCTGGATTCCCTGATTGGTTTCAATGGCGATCTTGTTATCACCATGTCTGACCTCACCGATGAGCTCAACGCTGACGATCGCGTTCCTTCTGCAGTTGGTATTACCAACATTGTCGACAAGGCAGAGATGAAGGAAAAGCTCACCGCTTGGCTCGCAGAGCACAACGCATAAGCTTCCCTTTGTATCTTTGTGGCGGGAGTTTCTCGTCATACGCAACATGAGTTGCCTTCGGCGAGAAGCTCTCGCCAAACCTTTGACAAGAGGTACTTGTCACGTGATTTAGAGAACTTATCTGAGTAGGTTCGTCGGTTTATTTGCTGAAAGGGATTACGCATGCTCAATGCAATTCTCATGCAGCTCAGAGACACAGCCGTCATCATGGGCATTATTGCTCTTGTCGGCCTCTTGCTGCAGAAGAAGTCCGCTGTGGACGTCTTCTCCGGAACTGTGAAGACCATTATTGGCTTCATGATCTTCAACATTGGTTCTAGCGCTATGTCCGCTCAGGTCAACATCTTCAGCGACATGTTTAGTCGTGCATTCGCTGTTAAGGGCGTTGTAACCCAGGTTGAGGTCGCAACTGCTCTTGCACTGAATACCTATGGTACTGAGGTTGCTCTTGTAATGGTCCTTGGCTTCATCATGAACCTTGTGTTTGCCAAGATTACCCCATTCAAGTCCGTCTTCTTGACTGGTCAGCACTTCCTGTACTTCTCCTGCGTACTCGCACTGGTCTTCATTGCTCTTGGTCTCCCAATGTGGGTCACCATTGTTCTTGGTGGTGTCATCCTCGGCTTCTGCGGTGCTGCGCTACCTTCGTTGTGCCAGCCATTCGTAAACAAGCTTGTTGGTGGAGATTCCATCGCAATCGGCCACTTCAACTGCATTGGTTATGCATTCTCCGGTTACGTTGGAAAGCTCTTTGCTAAGAAGAACGAGGAGGAGGGCGAGAAGGAAGCTAAGGAGCTCCCAGAGTTCTTCAAGCTCTTCAAGGACTTTGTCTTCTCCGTTGCTCTCTTCATGATTGTTCTGTTCTACGTTGTTACTATTGCATGCCTTGTCACCGGTCACTTTGGCGACACCCTTGCAAACAACAAGCCATTCACCAGCTACTTTGGTAACGATATGTGGTGGATTTGGCCATTCCTTGCTGGTCTTCAGTTTGCTGCTGGTATGTCCGTTCTTGTTTACGGCGTCCGTCAGTTCATTGCTGAGATTACCGCTGCATTTGTCGGCATCTCCGAGAAGCTCATTCCAGATGCACGTCCTGCAGTCGACTGCCCTGCAATCTTCCCATTTGCACCAAACGCTGTCATCATCGGCTTCATTGGCTCCTTCCTTGGCGGCCTTGTTGCAATGGCACTTATGGTTGCATTCCACAGCCCAACCATCATGATTCCTGCAGCAGGTATCTGCTTCTTCTCTGGTGGTACTTGCGGCGTTTGTGGCTACGCTTACGGTGGATGGCGCGGTGCTCTTCTCGGCTCCTTCCTGGTTGGTATCTTCCTGACCGCTGGTCCTCTGATTCTCTATCCTGCATTTGCTCAGCTGGGAATTGCAGAGGCATCCTTCCCTAACGTTGACTACAACATCGTTGGTTCTATCATCTACGGCATCGGCTCACTCTTTGGTCTTGCCTAAGCCTAGATTTCTGTAGTACCTACTCAGCTCTACGGTTTCTTAGGGCGCTCGTGGAAAGCCCGCGGGCGCCCTTTTAAAAGCTTCACAACAAGGAAAAACATGGCAGACGAGAAGAACAACAAAAGTGTTACTGAGTCAGTGCTTGGCGATATGTTTGGCCTTAGCGTTGACAAAAAGCCTGCTCCAGAGCTTCCCAAAGATCAGTTAGTTCTAGAAGTTCTTGAAGATAGAACTCGTTTAATGGTTCAGGGAATTCTGTATTTGCTCCTGACGTTTGCTGCTCTTGCTCTGACGTTTTTCTTTTGGGTTTACGCCAATGTAAGTGGCAACATTTTGGGTCTTGTTGGTGTCATTGCAGGACTCACCGTTACGTGGTTTGCATCACGAGCCATGGGAAAACGCTTTAGTCGTTTTGCCAGCGGCATTCATGTTATTGATTTTGGACAGAAAAACGTATGTATCTTTGCAAAATCCGACAAGAGAAAAGCGCTTGTCGTTCCTTATACCAAGATTAAAAGCTACAAACTCATCCGACAGGGCAAGGCATTGCGCCTGCTTCTTGAAGGCGCTTGGGTAAGCCATCCTTCCGGATTTGAATTTGTAGACATTAACCGTCCTTTTATGGCCACTACGCTTGATCAAATTCAAGAGCAGATCGAGCAGCTTATGGCTCAGCACAAGGTCAAAGAGACGCGTCAGCTCAGCATGTAGTAAGTGTCTTTGAGCTCTGCCTCACAGACAGATAAGGAGTTGTAATGGCAACTGAAAAAGAGCAGGTTCAGGAGTTTCTCTCCATTGTGGGAAAGTCGCTTCATCAGTATGTAGAGAGCATCGATTTTGATGCGCTTTCTGCAGCTAAAAAGCTTATTTTGGACGCAGAGGCAAAGGGTGGCCGTCTGCACGTAACCGGTATTGGTAAGCCAGGTCACGTCTCCGGTTATGCTGCATCGCTTTTCTCGTCAACCGGAACTCCAACCTACGAGCTTCACGGTACCGAGTGCGTCCATGGATCTGCTGGTCAGACTCGTCCTGGTGACGTAGTCATTGCTATTTCCAACTCCGGCGAGACGGGCGAGCTCAAGGCTACGGTAACCTGCCTTAAGAACGTTGGTGTGCACATTATTGCGCTGACTGGCAATCCAAACTCTTGGCTGGCAAACGAGGCAGAGGTTGCTCTCATTGCAGGCGTTGAGCAGGAGGGCGATTCCATGAACAAGCCTCCACGCGCCTCAATTTTGGCTGAGATTATGGAGCTCCAGTGCCTCTCTATCCTGCTTCAAAACGAGTACGGCCTTAACCCAGAGCAGTACGTTAAGTGGCATCCCGGTGGAGCTCTTGGCGCGTCCATTCGCGAGGGCAAATAACCCCAGGTAAACACTGTAAAGCATACAGAGGAGTTTGCATGTCAACATTTAAGGGCGTTATTGTCCCTATGGTTACGCCGTTTAACCGCGACGAAGAGCAGTCTATCAACTACGAAGCCGCTGAGCAGCTTCTGGAAAAGCTCATCTCCGAGGGCGCAGACGGCATCTTCACGTTTGGCTCTAACGGTGAGTTCCACGTCTGTAATCCTGACGAGAAGATCAAGTTCTCCAAGTTTATTATCGAGAAAACCGCAGGTCGTCTTCCTGTTTACGTAGGAACCGGCGCTTGCTCGACAAAAGAGGCTCTCTACATGAGCCGCGAGGCGGAAGCCATTGGTGCTGACGCA
>JABZHK010000085.1:0-241 GCA_015258885.1 Atopobium sp. | reverse complement strand
AACCCTTACTTCCTGGGTATTTCTGACCAGCAGCTGGTTGAGTACTTCAAGACGGTTGCCGCAAGCGTCAAGATTCCTGTGCTTCTGTACAACATTCCTAAGGGAACCGGCAAAAACATCGCTAAAGAGGCTGTTGAGCAGCTGGTAACCATTGAAAACATCAAGGGTATTAAGGACAGTTCTGGCAACATTGATAACCTCAAGGATTATCTGGACACTGCCGCTGGTCACGACGTAGACG
>JABZHK010000084.1:0-5516 GCA_015258885.1 Atopobium sp. | reverse complement strand
CTTGCAGGTCAAATTACAGGTACAGAAGGCTATGTTGAGGCGATTGCCTCAGGCTTGCTTGCAGCGCTAAACATGTACGCTCGCCTGTTAGGCAAAGAGGAAGTCAAGCTTCCTTTAACAACCTCGTTTGGCTCTCTTGTGGGATATGCAACAAATCCAAATACCAAAGATTACCAGCCTATGCATGTTAATTTTGGAATTTTTGAGCCATTGGATGAGCATATTAAGAGAAAAGACGAGCGTCGCCAGAAAATGGCGGAGCGCGCTCATAAAGATTTTGATGAGTATCTTGCTTCTCGTCATGAACTCTTTGATTACGTAAAGCGTGATTAATGTGGGCATTTCTAAAGTGCAGGAAAGTCTCGTTGAACAATTTATTGAGTATCTAAGTAAGGTCAGGAATCTTTCCGAGAATACTTTAAGGTCGTATCAAACTGATCTTTTAGCATTTGAGCAGTGGTGTAGCAGGGAAGGCGTGGAGGTAACTAAGGTTGACCACAGAAACCTTCGCTTGTATTTGGCCTACCTCAAACAAGCTCAATATTCAGCTAAAACGCTTAACAGACACTTGTCTGCATTACGCGGTTTTTACAAGTGGATGCAGCGAGAAAAACTGATTGCAACTGATCCCGCTCTTGCACTTAGTAATCCTCGAGCGCCACGCAATCTTCCACATACCATGACTGACTCTGATGTAAACAGGCTTTTGGAATCATGTGATACCTCAACAGCAGTAGGTCTGAGGGATAGAGCATTTCTTGAGTTCTTGTATGCAACAGGTGCTCGTATTTCTGAGGTAGCAACGCTTAAGCTTGAGCAGATTGATTTACAAAATGGAATAGTACGTCTCTTTGGTAAGGGTTCTAAAGAGCGAATTGTTCCGCTGTATGAGTCTGCAATTGAGTGGCTTAAGAAGTACCTTAGGTCTTCTCGTCCTACGCTCTTGTTAAAAGACAAATCAGGGCGTGCACATTCAGCTCTCTTTATTTCTGTCAGAGGAAATGACATGAGCGCTGATTCTTTGCGCAAGGTTTTCTCGTCGTATTTAGTGGCTGCAGGACTAGACAGCTCACTTTCTCCACATGCAATGAGGCATACGTACGCCACGGAGCTTCTTGGCGGTGGAGCAGACTTGCGTATTGTCCAGGAACTTTTAGGCCATGAGTCACTCTCAACTACGCAGGTGTATACGCATTTGTCAGTTGATAGGCTTAAAGAAGCGGCAAAGGCAGCTCATCCAAGATCAAAATAAACCGTGCTTTGTTGCGGAAGATCTTGCACTTGGAAGCTGGATGTATTTGCGCAGTATTTGTAGAGGTTATGGTCTAAATTCTTTATAGACGTAGCCCTTGTTTTCCTGTTATACTTTCAAAAGTTGTGTAGAAGCACAACATGCTGTTACCAAACAGCACAAAATCGCACGTACGACTACTTGTTTGCCGTGGTGCCTAACGCTAAGCCAGGTGTTGGGTGGTTTTAACAAGGCTTGAACTCGTACGGAGGAACAACCAATGGAGGTAAAAAATGGCTGCAAAGATTACTATTCAGACTCTTCTGGATGCTGGTTGCCACTATGGTCACCAGACTCGTCGTTGGAACCCTAAGATGAAGCCATACATCTTTGGTGAGCGTAACGGCATTTACATTCTTGACCTTAAGCAGACCATGCTTGGCGCAGACGCTGCTTACACTTTCCTGAAGAATGTTGCATCTAAGGGTGGCAGCGTTCTCTTCGTCGGCACCAAGAAGCAGGCTCAGGAGCCAATTGCTACTGAGGCAGCTCGTGCAAACATGCCTTACATCAACCAGCGCTGGCTTGGTGGTATGCTTACCAACTTTGTCACCATGCGTTCCCGCATTAAGCGCCTTGAGGAGCTTGAGGCAATGGTAGAGGACGGCCGTATGGCAGCCCTTCCTAAGAAGGAGCAGGCTCTTAAGAACAAGGAGCTTCTGAAGCTTCAGCTTAACCTCGGTGGCGTCCGTGATATGACTTCTCTTCCACAGGCTCTCTTTGTTGTTGACTCCAAGCGTGAGGAGAACGCAATTCGTGAGGCAAACCGTCTTCACATTCCAGTTGTCTCCCTGCTTGACACCAACTCTGATCCAGATGTTGTTGATTACGGCATTCCTGCAAATGACGATGCTATTCGTTCCATTTCTCTTATGTGCCAGCTTGCTGCAGACGCAATCCTTGCAGGTAGCGGCAAGGAGCAGATTTCTGCTGAAGAGATGGGCGCTGAGTCCGAGACCCCAGCTGCTGAGTAACTCTTAGCAACGGGTTAAATAATTTAGTTATTCAGTAGATTTTTGGGAGGAAAACATGGCAGAGATTACCGCAGCACTTGTTAAGCAGCTTCGTGATATGACCAGCTCTCCTATGATGGAGTGCAAGAAGGCACTCGTCGAGGCTGAGGGCGATATTGAAAAGGCAGTAGACATCCTTCGTACCATGGGTGTTGCTAAGGCAGTTAAGCGTGCTGGCCGTGACACCAACGAGGGCACCATTGCTACTTTCATCAGCCCAGACGGTAAGACTGGCGCAATCCTCGAGCTCTCCTGCGAGACTGACTTTGTTGGTACTAACCCTCAGTTCACCGGCTTTGCTGGCGATCTTGCTGCAGTTGTCGTTGAGAGCAACCCAGCTGACGTTGAGGAGCTCAAGGCTGCTAAGCTTGGCGACGAGACTGTTGACGAGGCAATCACCGATAAAATTCACAACATCGGCGAGAACATGCGTGTTCTTCGTTTCCAGCGCGTTGAGGCTGCAAACGGTGCTCTTGCTAGCTACATCCACCTTGGTGGCAAGCTTGCTGACATTGTTACCTTTGAGTTCAACAAGCCAGAGACCGCTGAGTCTCAGGACTTCAAGAACTTTGCACACGATGTTGCAATGCAGGTAGCTGCAGCTGCTCCAGTTGCTGCTCGCCGTGAGGATGTTCCACAGGACATCGTTGATCATGAGCTCTCCATTTACAAGGCACAGGCAGCTGAGTCCGGCAAGCCTGAGGCTATTCAGGAGAAGATGGCTTATGGTCGTCTCGAGAAGTACTACAAGGAGTACGTCCTTACTGAGCAGGCATTTGTTAAGGACCCAGATATGACCATTTCTGAGTACGCAAAGCTGCTCTCCAAGAAGGTTGACGACGAGGTTAAGATTGTCAGCTTCGTACGTTTTGCTTTTGGTGAAGAGTAAGACTTTTTACTTCAATTATTTTGAGCCGGTTGTCTTCAACCGGCTCTTTTTTTACCGTGATTCCTGCAAAACTTACGGTGTCGTTTGTTAAAATTATTACAACTATGGCAAACGGAGAGAGCGAGGAAGCTTTGTCTTCAGCTAAATACAAAAGAGTACTTTTAAAGCTTTCTGGTGAAGCATTGATGGGTGAGCAATCCTTTGGCATTGACCCTTCAGTCCCAGAAATGCTTGCTAAAGAAATTAAGCCTGTTTGGGAGTCTGGCGTTCAGGTTGCCATTGTTGTTGGTGGCGGAAACATCTTCAGAGGCGTTTCTCAGGCAGCAGCTGGTATGGATCGTGCCCAGGGTGACAACATGGGCATGCTTGCAACCGTAATTAATGCTCTCTCGCTTCAGGATTGTTTTGAGCGCAACGGCATGGATTGCCGCGTTATGAGCGCAATTTCCATGGCCCAGGTTGCAGAGCCTTATATTCGCCGTCGTGCTATTAGGCACCTTGAGAAGGGCCGTATTGTTATCTTTGCTGCTGGTACAGGTAACCCTTACTTCACCACTGATACCGCTGCAGCTCTTCGCGCTTGCGAGATTGGTGCTGAGGCACTAATGAAGGCAACAAAGGTAGATGGCATTTACGACTGCGACCCTGTTACTCATGCAGATGCAGTTAAGTATGACACCGTCACTTACAAAGATGTTCTCGCCAAAGAACTTAAGGTTATGGACGCTGCAGCAATTGCGCTGTGCAAAGACAATAAAATGCCAATTCTTGTATTTGACATGCAGTCTGAAGGCGTTTTCATGAAAGCAATTTCCGGAGAAGAAGTCGGTACTACTGTCGTTGAGGAGGACTAATGAGCGTTCATTCTGATAAAGCTAAGCAGTCTATGGAGAAGTGCATCGAGGCACTTAAGAATAACTTTGGTCGTGTTCGTACTGGTCGCGCAAATCCACATGCGCTTGATCACATCAAGGTAGACTACTATGGCCAGCCAACCCCAATTTCTCAGCTTGCAGCTATCAAGGTTCCTGAGGCATCTATGCTGCTTGTTGAGCCATGGGATAAGACTGCTCTAAAGAGTATCGAGAAGGCCATTGAGACTTCTGACCTTGGTATTACTCCATCTAATGACGGCTCCGCTATTAGGCTTCCTTTCCCAATGCCAACTGAGGAGCGCCGCCGTGAGCTTGCTAAAGAGTGCTCTCAGATTGCTGAGGAGGCTCGCGTAGCTGTCCGTAATGTTCGTCGTGACGTTAACGGCAAGATTGAGCGCGATGAGGAGCTCTCTGAGGACGATCAGAAGCGCGAGAAGAACGGTATTCAGAAGCTGACCGATACGTATATTGCACAGATTGAGACTCTTCTTAAGACCAAGACTTCAGAAATCATGGAGATTTAAGTGCAGTTTGATACAGACAAGCTCGTCCAGTATTTCTCTGACGCACCAGAAGATATCAGTCTTGCTGATATCAATTTAGAAACTATTCCGTCTCACGTTTCCATCATTATGGATGGAAACGGTAGATGGGCTACAGCTCGCGGACTTGACAGAACCGAAGGTCATAAGGCCGGTGTTCTTTCTTTACGTGAGGCTGTTACTACAAGTGTGCGCCTTGGATTGGATGTTCTGTCGGTTTATGCGTTCTCTACGGAAAACTGGAAACGTCCTCAGCGTGAGGTTGACTTGCTTATGCGTCTGTTTGCAGAGACGCTGCTCAAGGAGCTTCCGTTGTTCCATCAAGAAAACGTAAAGCTGCGTTTCTTTGGTGACCTTGAGGCTTTGCCAGAGAAGACTCGCAAGACCTTCCAGCGCGGACTTGATGAGACCGCACAAAACACCGGTATGACGTTTGCGCTTGCGGTCAATTATGGCTCCCGCGCGGAGCTGACCAGAGCAGCTGTTCTTCTCGCCAACCAAATCGCTGAGGGTAGCGTGTCTGCTGATTCGGTGACTCCAGCAGACCTTGAGAAGAACCTCTATACAGCAGGACTTCCTGATCCAGACCTTTTGATTCGCACGTCAGGAGAGCTGAGGCTTTCTAACTATTTGCTGTGGCAGCTGGCTTACTCGGAGCTGTATGTTACGCAAACTTACTGGCCTGACTTCTCTAAGTGGGATTTTTTGCGCGCCATTAAGGACTATCAGAGTCGCGAGAGGCGATTCGGAGGAGTGAAATAGTGGTGGACAATACGCGCGATTCCAAAAAGCCTACTTCCAGGATTGATGCTGACTCTCAGTTAAATCCTGAAGAAACAGGTAGTGTTGGAATTGATAGACAGATAGAAAAGCTGGAGATTCGCCGCTCACTTAAAGAGCTACAAC
>JABZHK010000083.1:0-5628 GCA_015258885.1 Atopobium sp. | reverse complement strand
CTGAAAAGATTGTTGACCAGATTAGGGCCATCACCAAAAAGCTGGCACTTGCCTGTGGCATTCGAGGTCTCCTGAACATCCAGTACGCCGTTCGCGACGAGCACGTCTTTGTCATCGAGCTCAACCCTCGCGCTTCTAGAACCGTGCCATTCTCGTCTAAGGCAACTGGCGTCTCCCTGGCCAAATACGCATCTCGCATCATGGCTGGCGAGAAGATCAGTGAGCTCAGAGCACAAGGCCTGCTTCCAGACGAAAATCGCACCGTCGATTACTACGCGGTCAAAGAGGCAGTCATGCCTTGGTCTAGATTCCCTGGTGCTGACTCAATCCTTGGCCCAGAGATGAAGTCTACCGGCGAGGTCATGGGCATTGCCCGCACCTTCCCAGCAGCGTACGCAAAGACTCGCGAGGCAGTTGAGAATAAGCTTCCTGAACAGGGCTCCGTCTTCATCAGCGTGTGCGACCGCGATAAGCGCGCCATTGCTCCTGTTGCTATGGCTCTGGAGAACCTTGGCTATGGCATCTACACCACAGGTGGCACCGCAAAGACGCTGCGTGCGGCTGGAATTGACTGCACTACCGTCAATCGCATTTCCGATGGTCATCCAAACGTTGTTGACCTCATGCGCGATAAGACCGTCAGCTTCATTATCAATACGCCTCACGGTCACGAGGCTCACAGCGACGGTACTAAGATGCGTGCAGAAGCTGTCAGCCAGGGTATTACCTGCGTTACCGCAATGTCTGCAGCAACCGCTCTTATCCAGGCACTTGCGGCAGCAAGAAAGAGCGAACCAGAGACTTTTGCCCTGCAAGATCTCTAAAACGTGCTTGGAAGATGAACTTTTGCTTAAACAAGGACCGGTCTTGAAAAAGACCGGTCTTTTTTCGTGAGGGAAGTGTTTAGAATGCGAAGTTCTCCTAGTGAAGAGCGCAAAAGTTTGTTATTATTGCAAGGCTGCATAAATATGCGGGCGTGGCGGAACTGGCAGACGCGCTAGATTTAGGTTCTAGTGGACTAAGTCCGTGGGGGTTCGATTCCCTCCGCCCGCACCATGCAGAAATTTGGTTAAGAGCTGGTACGCCAGCATTTTTTACGAGACACTGGAGGAACGTTGAACATCACCGTTACCGCAGATAAGCCAGTTGACGAGAAACTCACCGTCAAGGTTACAGTTCCTGCTGCAGAGGTAGACGCTGCCATTAAGCAGGCTTACAAGGACATTGCAAACAAGTATTCCTTCCAGGGTTTCCGCAAGGGCCGTGCACCTCGTCCTGTCATTGATGGCATTGTTGGCCGCGAGGCAGTCCTTGCTCAGGCAACCAACGATCTTCTCGGCGCAGCAGAGCCACAGCTTCTTGAGGAGCTTGACCTTGTTCCTGTTGGCCGTGGTGATTACAACCAGGATGCAGACCTTCCTGTTGAGGGTCAGGATTACTCCTATGAGGTAGTCTTCAATGTTCGTCCTGAGGCTAAGCTTGATTCTTACGATGCTCCTGCAATCAACATGCCTCCAAATGAGGCAACTGAGGCTGAGGTTGACCACCAGATTAAGCAGCTTCTTTCTTACCAGGCTAAGTTTGAGAACACCAAGGAGAAGCGTGCTGTTAAAGAGGGCGACACCATTGGTGTAGACATCAAGAACATTGAGGGCGCTGCTCACATGGAGGGCGAGGACCGCGTTCTTACCCTTAACGGCACCCAGGCTCCAAAGGAGCTTGAGGAGGCACTCATCGGCATGAAGCCAGGTGAGGAGAAAGAGGTCAAGTGGACTCACAGCCACACTCACGGCGATGAGGTACACTCCCACGACTACGATATCAACGTTAAGGTTGTTGCTCACAAGAAGTCCGTCACTCCAGAGCTGACTGACGAGCTTGCAAAGACCACCTTTGGTTATGACACTGTCGAGAAACTCCGTGAGGCTGTTAAGTCTGAGATTGAGTCCGACAAGAAGAACTCTCTTCCAACTCTTAAAGAGGACCGTGTTGTAGAGGCTGTAGGCAAGCGTCTTCAGCTTGAGGAGGTTCCAGAGGAGTACAAGAACGAGGTCTTCAACGAGATTGCTCAGGAGTTCCTGAATGGTCTTCAGCAGCAGGGCATGACTCTTGATATGTTCCTGGCTGCACGCGGCATCAAGACTGATGACTTCATCTCTGATCTCCGCGTTCAGGCTGAGGAGCGTGCACGTCAGTCCCTGGCTCTTGACGCAGTGGCTGCAGAGCTTAAGCTTGAGGCTACTGAGGATGACATTCGCGCAGAGTTTGAGCGCGCTGGCGTTCCTAACGTTGAGGCTGCAATTGAGGAGTGGCGCAAGGCTGGCCGTCTTCCTGCAATTCGCGAGTCCATTCGTCGCTCTAAGGCTCTTGACTGGCTGCGTGACAACGCAACCGTCACCGTTGTCGACGAGATTGCTGAGGCTGCAAAGGAAGAGCAGAAGGCAGAGAAGAAGCCTGCTAAGAAGGCTCCTGCTAAGAAGAAGGCAGCTAAGAAGGACGAGGACGCAGAGAAGGACGCTGAGTAGTCCGCAACTGGTTGGGTTTCTCGCCAGAAAGACTGCGCCAAAAGTTGCAGTTACTTTGAATTTTTCATACCCCGGGTTAGAGACATGCTTCCCGGGGTATGTTTCTAAGGAAAGACTTTTGAAGGAGGATTATGCATTATCCAACAAACATTCCAACTATTCCGTATGTTATTGAGCAGACTCCTCGTGGTGAGCGTAGCTATGACATCTACTCTAGGCTGCTCAATGATCGTATTGTTTTCTTGGGAGAGCCGGTAACGCGCGATTCTGCAAACCTGGTCATTGCACAGCTTTTGCACCTTGAGAGTCAGGATCCAGACAAAGATATTTCTCTCTACATTGATTCTCCTGGTGGAGACGTTTATGCAGGCCTGGGCATTCTTGACACCATGAACTTCATCAAGCCAGATGTTTCTACCATCTGCGTTGGTATGGCAGCATCAATGGGCGCTGTTCTTCTTGCAGCCGGTGCAAAGGGTAAGCGTCTTGCGCTTCCTAACTCTATGGTTATGATCCACCAGCCATCCAGTGGCGTTCAGGGTCAGCAGACCGATATCCAGATTATTGCAGATGAGACAAAGTGGATTCGCCAGCGCATCAATGAGCTGCTTTCGGATTATACTGGACAACCTATCGAGAAGATCAATGTAGACACCGAGCGCGATAATTATCTTCGTGCACAGGAGGCTTGTGATTACGGCCTGGTAGACCGCGTTATCTCTTCTCGTAACGATCAATAATTGTACTTGTATTGAGGGTTTAAGTTATGGCTAATGACCAGAACTTCTCGCCTTTTGGCGGATTAGATGAGATGCACTGTTCTTTCTGCGGAAAGAGTAGGTCGCAGGTAAATAAGCTTATCCAGGGCCCAGGTGGCGTCTGCATTTGCGATGAATGTGTCTCTACCTGCTCAGATATGATTGATGAGTCTCTTGGCTTTGATGAAGAGTCAGAGATTGAGACTCACTCTGATGAGCCTGTTATCAAAGACCTGCCAACTCCACACGAGATTTACGACGAGCTGTCTCAGTACGTAATGGGCCAGGAAGACGCTAAGCGCGCTATGTCGGTAGCGGTGTACAACCACTATCGTCGTATTCTTTCAGGCAATGATGAGCCTCAGGAGGGCCAGGAAGACGTTGAGATAGCAAAGTCCAACATCTTGCTGCTTGGTCCAACTGGTACTGGTAAAACCTTGCTTGCTCAGACGCTTGCTCGTTTTCTTGAGGTTCCGTTTGCTATTGCTGACGCAACAACCCTTACCGAGGCTGGCTACGTTGGTGAAGATGTCGAGAATATCCTGCTTAAGCTCATCACTGCCGCTGATGGCGATGTTGAGCGTGCTCAGGTAGGCATTGTCTATATTGACGAGATAGACAAGATTGCTCGCAAGGCCGAGAACCTCTCTATTACTCGTGATGTCTCTGGCGAGGGTGTTCAGCAGGCACTTCTGAAGATTCTTGAGGGCACGGTTGCAAGTGTTCCACCAACAGGTGGCCGCAAGCATCCTCAGCAGGAGCTTATTCATATTGACACCACCAATATCTTGTTTATCTGTGGTGGCGCTTTTGTTGGTTTGGATAAGATTGTTGCTGACCGCATTGGTAAAAAGGGAATTGGCTTTAACTCTGATGTTGCTCAGAATGTCAAAGAAGGTGAGTCTGAGCTTATCTCCAAGGTAATGCCTCAGGATCTGCACAGGTTTGGCATGATTCCAGAGCTTCTGGGTCGTATTCCTGTTATTACTTCTACTCGTGAGCTTGGTGAGGAAGATCTGATGAGCATTCTCACAGATCCAAAGAATGCTCTTACCAAGCAGTACAAGCGCATGTTTGAGCTTGAGGGCGTAGATTTGGAGTTTTCTGAGGATTCACTCAGAGAGATTGCTAAGAAGGCCTTGGCTCGCGGTACTGGTGCTCGTGGTCTTCGTGCAATCTGTGAGTCTACGCTGCAAGAGACCATGTTTGATCTGCCATCAGATTTGGATATCACAAAGGTTGTGGTTACTCCAGAAAGCGTTGGCGGAGATAACGCCCCAGAAATCATCAGGGGTAAAAAGAAATAACTCGCATAGCAATAAAAAAGGAGGTCGAAAGACCTCCTTTTACGTTATAGGTTGCCGCCACCAAGTTTGTTGTATGACGTAATAACTTTGGTACGGGTCTTGGTACCTGGCGGAAATACAGTATCAAATAAAGGCATGATGCCGCGGAAAAGAACGCCACTTTGCACGCGGTGAGAAAGACCTTTTACCGTACGTCTTGACTCTTCAAGCTGAGAGCGAAGCTCCTCAAGATAAGGGGAGCGACGCGCATAGAACCAGAAAAGACCCGCAAGATCTGAGTTTGGATAAAGCCAAGGCCTGTTGTCTGGTCCTGCAAAATGTGCAATGCAGATATTCTTTCGAGCCTCTTCGTATTCTTCTCGCACGTCTTTTGGTGCCTGAGCAACAATGTGATCACGACGAAGAAATTGCCAGTCTACCAGGTAATTCCATTTCATATTAATACGAAGATAGTGTCCGTTTACAAACCTGTTAAGAACATCTTGATCAAGCCAGCGCCATGCACGCATGGTTGAGACCT
The DNA here is from genome assembly GCA_015258885.1 of Atopobium sp. Classification (GTDB taxonomy): domain Bacteria; phylum Actinomycetota; class Coriobacteriia; order Coriobacteriales; family Atopobiaceae; genus Lancefieldella. Next base: position 518 of record JABZHK010000083.1, on the reverse strand, counting down.
TAAGAAACTCCTCAGGAGAAATCTGTTTTCTAATCTCTTCTAGGTTCATCAAAATGACGCCTGCCTGGAAGTAATCGTGAGGATCATCCATACCTAGTTCATTTTTGAGATAGGGACCAACCGTAGCATCATAGCCATCAATTTGGCCAATAGTATCTGCGTCGCGCGTAGCGCCTACCAAGTATCCTGTGACGTCAATATCGTAGAGCTCTGCAATATCGGTATTAACTACCAGGTCAGAGTCAAGATAGATGGCTTTATTGACGTTGGGAAGCAACGAGGGAGCAAGCAGTCTGTAGTAAGTTTCTGGTCTAAAGTGACCATGATGAGGAAGCTCAATATCACCAAGAGCAGCGTCAACATCTAAGAAACCAACATGTACGTTATCAACAAGCTGAGCCTGACGAGTAAGCGTAATCATGCTGGTAGGAGAGAGGTCACGAGTCAAAACAATGATGTCGTAACGACGTTCAGGATTAACGTTCTCAATGATGGACTGAATTGCTACAGATAAATAC
>JABZHK010000082.1:0-5635 GCA_015258885.1 Atopobium sp. | reverse complement strand
ATATAAGAGTTTGCCTCATATAACATTTTGAAGCAACACACAACATGGCGAGAAGAACCACTATTTTTGAACACGTTCCCAGTCCGCTCTTGTGAGCGCTGATATACCAAACTGCTCTTCTTTGCCCGTGTACTTATTAAAGTCTGTAATGATGCCCACCTCCGTGAAGCCGCACTTACGAGCCACTAAAGCAGACTTCTTATTATGCTCAAGATATCTAATAATCACCTGGTCAACGCCATGCTCTTCAAATGCATATGCGGTAAGAGCTTGAACACCCTCAGGTGCCAACCCTTGTCCCCAATAAGGACGACCAATCCAATAGCCAATTTCTGCCTGATGCAACTGCTTTGAGGAATCATTTGGATCAGGAATATCTTTAAAGTCCAACGACATCGAGCCAATTACATGACCGGTTTTCATATCCTTTACGGCATAACAGAACTTCTCGGACAATACATTTGCAAGAACCTGCTTGGAATCTTCCAGGGTCTTGTGCGGTTCCCAGCCACAAAGTGGTCCGATTTCTGGATCTTTTGCTAGTTCATAAAGCTCATCCGCGTCAGATGCATGCCATGGAATAAGAAACAATCTCTTAGTGGTAATCATCCAAACTCCCTTTGAAACTCTTTGTCTCTGTCTCTTACTGTTTTGTCTTTCAGCTATTTTTACTGTCCAATCTGTTGGACACTCATTCTTTAACAAATCCGTATTCTGTTCTCAACATCTTCTAAGGAGGCTCTTATGTACAGTCCTACAAAGCTTGTTGATTCCTTCGTTATTTCCGGTCTTCCCTACTACGACGCTCCTCTTATCTTTGATCGGCTTAAACTTGGCTCAGATCTGACCATTGTTCCTGAACGCGATAACCCTTACGACCCAGAGGCTCTTGCTCTGTACTCTAGTGACAACAAGCTTGGCTTTGTTCCTAGAGAAAGCAATTCTCTCTGGAGTACTTTGCTCTTCTACGGACATCAAAACATTGTTACTTGCAAGATTACGCAACTCAGCGATCACCATGGTCATCTTCTTGTTAAAGCAGGTCTTTACGTCATTGATGTTCGTTAACTGATAAACGCAAACCTGCTTTTTGGCCTGTTTTAGCTAATCCTCTTTCTCTGTTTGGTAGCTCTGAAGAATTCCGCTCAAGTACTCTTGGTATTTCTGCCTGGGCTTCTTTGGAGCTACCAGTTCTATATCTGTTCCAAAGGTTGCAAGCCAACCATAAAACGTTGGAGCTTCCATTACAGAAACATGCACGTCAGCTGTAGTTCCATCAGAACTTGGATTGTTCAAAATAATGTTTTTTCCAAAACGGTCGTACACCGAGCACATTACGCGCTCATTAACGCGAAGCGTGACCTCAACAACCTCACCCGAGTACATGCCAAAGACACGCTCTTGATACTTGTCTATATCAAACTGCTTGATCTGCTCGTTAACCGTGGCGTCAGCATCAGAGACCTCAAGTCTAAACATGCGGTCCACGCGATAATTGACAAAGTTTTGATGCTTATCGTTCCACACAATAAGATAGTAGAAATCGTCGATATACGTAAGTTGAACAGGCGTTTCTTCTCTTACGGGAAGCTCTTCAATAACCTTATCTTTAAAGCCCTTCTTGCGATACTTAAACGAGACCTTTTTCTTCTGTAAAAGCGCCGTCTGGATAGCATTAAGTGCATAAAACACGGACTCGTTTTGCGACTTAATACGACCCTCAACATGAATACGCTTCTTGAGCGTATCAGAGGTGGACTTCCCGCCCAGCTCTCCAATAAGGCTCACCAGATTGTTTGCCTTACGCTCCGTCAAAAACTTTGATGACTGTACGGCGTCTGCCATCAGCATAAGTTCCTCTGCCTGAAACTTCCTGGTAGCCAGGCCATATTCAACAGGATGGCGCTGATAAGACTGGATATCGTAACCAAAATTCTGCAACGACTTAATATCGTCATACAGCGTCTTGCGTTCCACACTAAGCCCGCGTTCAGCAAGTCTTTCGATAAGCTGAGGAGTACTCAGACCGTGGTCATCATCGGTTTCTTCTTCAAAAATCTGAATGAGATGCAAGCAGCGGGTCTTCTCGCTTGGCATACTGCCTCCGAAGTCTAGCTCCAATAAAAAATTCCTGTCCATTTTAGTGGACAGGAGTCGAGAAGAACGTATGGTCAGAAACTCTTCGGTAAACGGCAAGTGAGTCGCAAACAGACCGTAAACCAGCCGATGTTTAGCCCCAAACCTCTTCTGCAATTTCTTTAACCAGCGCAATCTTTGCCCACTGCTCATCTTCGGTGAGCTTGTTACCAATCTCGCAGCTAGCAAAGCCACACTGAGGAGAAAGACAGATGTTCTCCAGAGGCACATATTGAGCCGCCTCATGAATACGTTCAATAACCTTAGCTTTCTCTTCCAGCTGGGCGTGCTTGGTGGTGATCAGACCAAGCACAACCTTTTTACCAGCTGGAACAGAAGCCAGGGGCTCAAAGCCACCGGAGCGATGATCATCAAATTCTAAAAAGAAAGCGTTTACGTGCTCTTGAGCAAGAAGAGCATCGGCCACATCGTCATAGCCACCCTCGCAGGCCCAGGTACTATGGAAGTTGCCGCGGCAAACGTGCGTGTTAATAGTCAGGTCAGCTGGAGCCGCATCAAGAACGCGGTTATTAATCTCCAAGAGCAGCGCTTTGATCTTCTTAAGACCCTCCTGGTCAGTGCCAAAGAAAAGCTCTGCACGAGGGTCAACCAGCACACCCCATGAGCAGTCATCAAGCTGAAGATTACGACAGCCTGCAGCATATACCTGCTTAATAAACGCACCGTAGCCAGCAACAATGTCTTCAAGAAGGTTCTGGTCGTTGGCATAGTACTTGTTAGTCTGCTCGCGGTTCATGGGCATAATGAACTGCTCAATAAACTGTGCAGGTGCAGGAATAGTAAGCTTTGCAACGGTTGTCTCGTCCTCAAACTGCTGAACAAAGCGGAAGTGCTCTATAAAGGGATGCTCTTTGGTGAGCTCCACTTTTCCTACGAGGAAGGTGTCGTCAATCTCTGCAGTCTCATCGTGGAAAGGCAGTCCAGTATTAGTTGGCGCATGGCCAATACCTTCAAACGCCCACATAAAATCGAGGTGCCAGGTTGCACGTCTAAACTCACCATCAGTGATGACTTTAAGGCCTGCCTGTTTCTCCTTTTGGATAAGCTCTGTAATAGCTTTGTCCTCTACTTGCTTGAGCTCGTATGAATCAATCTGACCTTTTTCAAACTGAATATGAGCCTGCTTAAGATTCTCTGGACGAAGAAAGCTGCCAACAACATCAAAGCGATGTGGAGTAGTTTTATCATTTTTGATTGCCATCATAGCCCCTTAGAACTGCTTACGAGAAACCAGTATGACAATCAAAACTTTACTTGTGAAATACAAATACTTAACTAATTCATATAGCTAAAAACTATATCTTAACGTTTACCGTTCCACTCATCTAAGAACTGGTCAATATACTCACGCATGTACTTCTCGCGAGCTTTTCCTAGCTCTTTGCCACTGCGCGTATTCATCATGTCTGCCAGTAAAAAGAGTTTCTCGTAAAAGTGATTGAGCGACGTTGATTTGTGTGAGTGATACTCCTCACTGCTCATATTAAGAGTTGGTGGCTCATCTGGGTCATACATACCACGACCATGACTTCCACCATAGGCAAAGGTACGTGCGATGCCAACAGCACCAAGCGCGTCCAGGCGATCTGCGTCTTGAACACACATACCTTCAAGCGTTGAAGGAACTACCGAGTCTGTTCCCGAGAAAGAAACCTCATCGATTGCGGTACAAATTGCCTGGATAGTGGCCTCGTCAACAGCATGCTGGCGCAGAAAACCAACAACCCTATCCTTATTCTCATGCGTCTCTGGAGAAAGCTTGATGTCATCAACATCGTGCAAAAGCGCAGCAAGGGCAACAATCTCTTGATTTGCTCCTTCCTCTTGCGCAATTCTTACAGCCATTTTGTACACGCGCAACGTGTGGAAGTAATCGTGGCCACTAAAATCTGTGGAGAAGACCTCTTTTACAAAGTCCAAAGCGTCATCGATAATTTTTGAGTCCATAACTCCCCGCTCAATACATTCAAACGTATCTCTCACGCATTATTTGCGCAGATTGTGCATCCTCTGAACTGTCTTTTTCTTAGTGTACACAGTCCCTCTTGCTTCAGAATTTTGAAGCTCAAATTTCATGAAATTGTTAACTATCCAGCTTTCACTATTCAGTTTCCGCATAACTCACATTTGTCTTAAAATTTAATACATTTCTATTGCAATTTTTATCCGTTGCACGTTTATGACAAATGTCGAGAAAATCGTTAAAAATAGAGCAATTTAAATGCTATTTTTCAACGTAGCAAATATTTTGATTAAATTATTTATATAACATGAGATGAAGACGTTTTTTGAAATGTGTTCAAACTATAAAAATCGCTGGTTGAGCTAACAATTTTTACCAAAATAATAGATAATTATCTATACGAAAAATGCTCTGAATATGTGTCATTTATCTCTATCGTGCTTATCGTGATGCATCACTTTCAGCGCAAGATTTAATTTCAAATTTTGTTGGGGTATTCACTATTTGTTAGGGGTAGGTATGGAAAGAAAAAACAAGAACTTTGCAAGCAAAGGGGCAAAGACAGCTATGTCTTTGGTACTTGCGCTCTCTTTGGTCCCTTCTTCAGCGTTAGCAGAAATTGCTAGCACTCAAGAAGTGGCTCAGACGCAAGAAGTTGCAGCAACTCAAACAAGTGATGCAACTGCCTCAACCTCTGAAGCAACAGCAGAGACCTCTGCTGAAACCACTACTAACGCAGAAGCTACTTCCAACCAGCAGACCTCTGAGCAGACTGCTGCTCCTGCAGAAAGATCTTCTCGCCGTGTTACAAGAAGCCTTTCTTACATCTCAACTGAGCTCTGGGTAGACGGAACCAACGGTAGCGATACTAACGAGGGCTCCAGCTCCGATCCTGTTAAATCCCTCCAGAAAGCACTGGAACTGTGGGGAGAAACTTCTTCAATCTACACCATTCACCTCAAAGGCAACTTTGATTTGACCTCTACGGTTACTATTCCTTCTGGCCTTACACTCAAGATTGAATCTGAGGGCGCAACGCTTACTGGCACTGGAAACAGCATTGACGGTCTGGTTCTATCACCTGGCTCAACGCTGACCGGCACAGGCACTCTTACCATGTCCGGCTTCAAAACCGCACTAACTGCACAAGATGGCTCAACCATCACCGATGGTACCTATGTCTTTAGAAACAACGCAGGTTCCAGCAGTACTCGTGGTATTTCTCTTGGCGGAACCGTTAGCGGCAGCACCAACAAGAACAGCGTTACCATCACCGCAGACGATAAGAGCAATACAAACTTCTTTGAGTCTGGTGTCACCTTTGAAAACGCTACTATCAAAGTAACTTCACAGGCTCGTACCTGGAATGACGCTCGCAACCTCAACCTTAGGAACACAGATCTTACCGTTGAAGGCTTTGGTCAGACTTTCTACGTCAACCAGCTCAACATGAATGACTCCACCCTTACCATTAATCCTTCATGGTACGGCGCTACGGGCATGACCATCCAGGGT
>JABZHK010000081.1:0-5656 GCA_015258885.1 Atopobium sp. | reverse complement strand
CTTTAACAAAATCAGGCAAATCCACAGATTCTTTGATGTATTTAGGCAAAAGTTACAGATTCTTTGCAGAAATCAGGCGCGCTAGCAGGACAAGATAGAAAACCTAGCCGACAGAACAAATCTGGCGAGAAAATCGGTCTTCTCGAGGTTGCAGTTATTGCACATGGTGTGTAATAATACTCAGTATGTGCAATAAGTCGGGTGCTACGGTGTTGTTGTGCTGCCGCAACACCTGCGGTTCGCGGCCCGCACCGCTCACACGCCCCCGCGCACCCAGTACGTACCTGTAACCAGGAGAGGCTTCAGAAACGTATGACGCAAACATTGTCTGTACCTGCTGTTTTGTCAGCTTGCAAGCTTGATCGACGCACCGCCAGAACTCGCGCGGCGCTCAGAAAAGCCCTGGCAGAAGAGATAGACGCAACCGGCGACCTTACCTCCGTGACCGTCACGGGCGTAACGGAGCGCGCCGGCCTCACGCGCCGAACCTTTTATTCCCACTACAAAGACATCCCTGACCTGGTGCTTCACATTGAGAAGGAAGCGCTGGCTGAGCTTCGACCTGCTGTTGAGCAGCTTGCTCGCGTCAATCTTGTTGAGCTCAAGGAGGCCATTGACTCCTACAAGCCATGTCCCGGCGCAACGGAGATGCTTCGCAGCATTCGCAAACACGGCTTCTACCTGCGCCCTTTGCTGGGTAACGGCGGCGATCCCGCATTTCAGGACAAGCTAAAGCACCTGGTACACGAGGTTATCGCCCAGCGTGCCCTTCACGACCTTGATCCACGCGCACTTGGTCCCTTCTTTGACTACTATCTGACCTTTGCAATTTCTGCCGAGGTCGGCGTCCTTATCCGCTGGTTAATCGGCGGCATGCGCGAGAGCGACGAGCAGATGGCAGGCCTTATGACCGGCCTCATGTTTGTTGCACCTGGCGATCTGTACGGCAAGCCAATTAAGCTAGACGTTCCACGATTTGCGCTTGCAACTCTTGTTCTCGGAGAGGAAAACAATGATTAGTCCAAAGTTTGAGCTGGTAGAGAATGGTGCCGAGCTGGCACCAAACGTCCCACTTGACCTGTCTCAGGCCCACCTTATGCTGGGCATCGACGTTGGTTCCACAACCGTAAAGCTGTCCGTCATCGACGAGGACGGCACGCTGGTTTACGCAAACTACGAGCGTCACCACACTGACGTTCGCGCAACTGCGCGCTCCCTGTTTATCAAAGCTCAGAAGCACATTGGCGAGACACCCATGTACGCCGCAATCACCGGTTCCGGCGGAATGCTGCTGGCACAATGGCTTGACCTGGAGTTTGTCCAGGAGGTCATCGCTTCCAAGCGCGCTGTTGAAACTCTGATTCCTCAAACCGACGTTGCCATTGAGCTGGGCGGCGAGGACGCAAAGATCATCTACTTTGATAACGGCATTGAGCAGCGCATGAACGGTACCTGCGCTGGTGGTACCGGTGCGTTTATCGACCAGATGGCATCTCTCCTCAAGACCGACGCAACTGGCCTCAACGAGCTGGCAAAAGATGTCAAGCAGATCTACCCAATTGCATCTCGCTGCGGCGTTTTTGCTAAGTCCGACGTTCAGCCGCTGCTCAACGAGGGTGCCGCTCCTGCCGACATCGCGGCTTCCATCTTCCAGGCTGTTGCAAACCAGACCGTCTCGGGCCTGGCCTGCGGCCACCCTATCCGCGGCTACGTTGCGTTTCTCGGCGGCCCGCTGCAGTACCTCTCTGAGCTGCGCCGTCGCTTCTACATCACGCTTAACCTGGACGACGAGCACATCGTCTTGCCAAAGAACGCCCACCTCTTTGTTGCAACGGGCGCTGCTCTGGCGGGCGAGTCCGATCGACCAATCACCTTTACGCAGGTCATGGAGGCGCTGGACAACCTTAAGGACATCCAGGGCTCCGAGGTTGCTCGCCTGGACCCACTCTTTGCTACCCAGCAGGACTTTGATGACTTCAAGGCTCGTCACGACCAGGAGGTAGTCCCCAAAGGCCAGCTGGCCAACTACCACGGCCGCGTGTTCATCGGCATCGACGCAGGTTCTACCACCATGAAGGCTGCTGTTGTTGGCGAGAAGGGCGAGCTTCTTTACACCTGGTACGACAATAACAACGGCGACATTCTGGGCACCGCTCGCAAGATCATGGACTCCATCTACGACGAGATGCCTTCCGACTGCATTATTGGCCACGTCACAACCACCGGTTATGGTGAGGGCATCCTGATTGAGGCTCTGCGTGCAGACTCGGGCGAGATTGAGACCGTTGCTCACCTGCGTGGCGCTAAGGCATTTGTCCCAGACGTTGATTTCATTCTTGATATTGGTGGCCAGGACATGAAGTGTCTGCAGGTCAAAGACGGCGTCATCGAGCACATCATGCTCAACGAGGCTTGCTCTGCAGGCTGCGGCTCCTTTATTGCGTCCTTCGCCGACTCCATGAAGATGGACGTTCGCGAGTTTGCAACCGCTGCAACCAAGGCAAAACTCCCTGTTGACCTGGGCTCTCGTTGTACCGTCTTCATGAACTCCCGCGTCAAGCAGGCGCAGAAGGAGGGCGCAACCATCGGCGACGTTGCTGCTGGTCTTTCGTACTCCGTCATCAAGAACGCCCTGTTCAAGGTCATCAAGCTCCGCGACTTCAGCGAGATTGGCGAGCACTGCATTGTTCAGGGCGGTACCTTCATGTCGGACGCAACGCTCCGTGCTTTTGAGCTGCTCACCGGCAGAGATGTCATCCGCCCCGACATCGCAGGCGTCATGGGTGCCTACGGCGCCGCTCTTCTCGCCCGCGACCGCGCAGGCATTGACGGTGTATCAACCCTGCTTGACCGCGAGTCCATCGACAACCTGCAGGTCAAGCTTACCAACACACACTGCCGCATCTGCCCTAACAGCTGCATGCTTACCATCAACGACTTTGGCAGCGGCCACAGGTTTATCACCGGTAACCGTTGCGAGAAAGGCGCAGGTAAGAAGCGTGGTGCCAAGAAGAACGAGGCACCAAACGTCTTTGCGTTCAAGAACAAGCTGCTGTTTGATCGCGAGTCGCTTCCTGCAGACGAGGCACCTCGCGGCACCGTGGGCATTCCTCGCGCGCTGAACATGTACGAGAACTATCCGTTCTGGCACACGTTTTTTACTAAGCTGGGCTTCTCGGTCATTTTGTCCGACCAGACCACCGCAAAGACGTACGACGCAGGTATCGAGTCCATGCCTTCAGAGTCCGCCTGCTATCCTGCAAAGCTTTCTCACGGCCACATCATGAACCTGCTGGCCAAGGACCCAGACTTTATTTGGATGCCGTGTATTCGTTGGGAGCGCAAGGAGGACGATTCCGCAACCAACCACTACAACTGCCCAATTGTCATGAGCTACCCTCAGGCGCTGGGCCTCAACGTGGACGAGCTCTCCGATCCGTCCATCCAGTACATGGCTCCGTTCATTCCGTACGACAAGAAAAACGAGCTCAAGCGCCGTTTGTACGAGCTCATCAGTGAACAGCGCGAGAAGGACGCCCAGGTAGGTAAGGGTCGCTTCCGCGGCGAGCACATCACGCGCGCCGAAATTGACGCCGCTGTTGAGGCTGCTTGGCAGGAAGACATCAACGTCAAGGACCAGATGCACCGCGCGGGTGACGAGGCTCTTGCGTGGATTGAGGAGCACGACGCTCACGGTATTGTTCTTGCAGGTCGTCCATACCATAACGACCCAGAGATTAACCACGCCATCCCTGAGCTGGTCTCTTCGTTTGGCTTTGCCGTGCTCACCGAGGATTCCATTGCTCATAAGATGATGCCTGAGCGCCCAATTCGCATCGTTGACCAGTGGATGTACCACTCGCGTCTGTACCGTGCGGCTCGCTTTGTTGCGTCCCGAAACGACCTGGACCTCATCCAGCTCTTCTCGTTTGGTTGCGGCCTTGACGCGCTGACCACCGACCAGGTCCAGGAGATTCTTGAGGCTTCAGGCAAGATTTACACCATGCTTAAGGTTGACCAGGTCTCCAACTTGGGCGCTGCGCGTATTCGTATCCGCTCGCTAATGGCTGCCCTGAACGAGCAGCAGGCAGAGCTCGAGCGACTTGCAGCTGCCGGCTTGGTTACCGAGGCCGTTCCACAGGGCGTTCGCATGGCCGATGGCTCTCTGGAAAAGGCCAGAAGCGCTAGTTCTTCTCGCCGCGCGCCCGTGTACCGCGAGGCAGAATCCGCAGCTTACGAGAAGGTCCGCTACACCAAGGAGATGCAGGAAGCGGGCTACACTATCCTGGCTCCACAGATGGCGCCGATCCACTTTGAGCTGGTAGAGGAACTGCTGAAGGGTGCGGGCTACAACGTTGTGCTGCTGCCTTCGGTTGACCAGGGTGCCGTTGACATGGGCCTTCGCTACGTCAACAACGACATCTGCTACCCATCCATCCTGGTCACAGGTCAGATTATGGAGGCGGTGCTTTCCGGCAAGTACGATCTAACCAAGACCGCGGTTCTGATTTCGCAGACCGGCGGCGGCTGTCGTGCAACCAATTACATTGCACTGATTCGTAAGGCGCTCAAAGACGCAGGTCACCCAGAGATTCCGGTCATTTCCGTCTCCGCTGCTTCCGGCCTTGACGAGGATAACCCAGGATTCAAGCTGTTCAAGCCTGATTTGCTGATCAAGGCAGTTTACGCGCTGCTATACGGCGACCTGATCATGCAGCTTTTGTATCGCGTCCGTCCTTACGAGGCGGTCAAGGGCTCCGCGAACGAGCTGTATGACCAGCTCATGGCTGATACACGCTCCAAGATCAACGGAATTTCTCGCAAGGAATTTTACAAGCAGTGCCAGCGTACCATTGAGCTGTTTGACAGCCTGCCCGTGGTCAATGACCGCCAGAAGCCACGCGTCGGCGTCGTCGGCGAGATTCTGGTTAAGTTCCACCCAACGGCTAACAACGAGTTGGTCAAGGTCATCGAGTCCGAGGGCTGCGAGGCCAACGTTCCAGGTCTGGTCGACTTCTTCCTGTTTGGCCTTTCCAACGCGATCAACACGCACAAGGAGCTGGGCACTTCGTTCAAGAGCCGCATGACGCACATCGCGGGCATCAAGATGGTCCAGGGCCTGCGCGCGCCAATCAACAAGATGCTGGAGAAGTCCGAGCGCTTTGAGCCGTATCCTAACATCGATGAGCTGGCCGAGAAGGCTGGCCAGATCCTCTCGCTCTGCAACACGATGGGCGAGGGTTGGCTGCTCACCGCTGAGATGTGCGACCTCATTGAGACGGGTACACCAAACATCGTCTGCGCTCAGCCGTTTGCTTGCCTACCTAACCACGTTGTGGGTAAGGCAGTCATCAAGCGCCTGCGCCAGATGCACCCTGAGTCCAACATTGTTGCCGTCGACTACGACCCAGGTGCGTCCGAGGTTAACCAGCTCAACCGTATCAAGCTGATGATTTCGGTTGCTAAGGAGAACTACAAGAACGGCGTAAACGGCGAGTTCAAGCTGGAAAATGCTGACGATCCAGTTACCAACGACGCAACCATGCCGTATACCGGCCGCGACAAGTTTGGCCTGGATTCCGTTGTCCGTGAGGGCGGCCACTCTTGCTCTTCGCATCACATGTCTGCGCTGGAAGCAACTGGCGCTAACCTGGGC
>JABZHK010000080.1:0-5717 GCA_015258885.1 Atopobium sp. | reverse complement strand
GCTCAACCAAATCGGTGTATTCATGAAAGACAGCATGAATCTGTCGTGACACTTCTTTGTATCTATCGAAATGTGAAGAGACAACGATCAGCTGCGGACAACGCCTTTTCGCCTGCGCCATTGACATGGCAGAATGAACGCCAAACTTCCTTGCTTCATAAGAGGCGGTTGAAACAACGCCTCGTTTGTGGGGTGAGCCTCCAACAATTACTGGTTTTCCGCGCCACTCAGGATGATCAAGTTGTTCTACAGACGCAAAGAACGCATCAAGATCTAGAAGGCCAATGGCTTTACCATGCCACTCAAAATCACACGATTTACGTGCGCTTTTATCTGATATGTCCTTTGATGTTTCCATAGAAATAGTGTATACTTTTTGTACAAATAGAACAAGTGTTTCATAAACAAATTACGAGTACTTTTTGAAGAGAGCAAATTTATACTTTTCGAGGTTAATGCGTTGTTGTACACTTGTAACCCGATTTGTGGCTTTGCGGTGCAGCCCATCTAACATCCGAGGCACCGCTCGTATGGAGGAGTTTTCATTGGCAGTTAAGATTCGTCTGGCCCGTCACGGTGCCAAGAAGCGTCCGTACTATCGCGTAGTTGTCGCTGATGGTCGTATGCCTCGCGATGGTCGTTACATTGAAGAAGTCGGTCGTTATAACCCACTGACTAGCCCAAAGACGATTGATATCAACCTCGAGAAGGTTGACGAGTGGGTAGCAAAGGGCGCTCAGCCAACAAGCGCAGTTTCTCACCTCATTGAGATCGCTCGTACTGGTGCTCCAGTTGCAGAGAAGAAGACCAAGCTCTCCAAGAAGGCACAGGCAAAGGCTGCTGCAGCTGCAGAGGCTGCTGCTGAGGCTGCTGCCGCAGCTGCTGAGGAGTCCGAGGCTCCAGAGGCTGAGTAAATCGTGTCTGAATTCACAGAGCCCACTGAGGTAGACGCTGTCGATCAAGACATTCAGGAGATGCCTTCTGACAAGGTTGCTGATCTTGTCGAGTACATCGTCTGTGGTCTTGTCGATAATGAAAATGCTGTTGCACTCGACGTCACCGATCGCGAGGATGGAGCCTTGATTGAGGTTTCTTGCTCTGAGGAAGACGCTGGACGTGTCATCGGCCGCAAGGGTAGAACCATTAAGGCTATTCGTACTTTGGCTCGTGCTCTTGGCCAGCGTGTTGGCACCTCTGTTGATGTCGAGGTTGTAGGCTAATTTTGCGTAAACACTGGCGAGCAATTGCTCAAATTGTTAAAACGCATGGTAAAAGAGGGGAGGTTGTGACGGTTCCCGTTCACAGCCTTCCTTCTCTTATAGCTGAAGGCATGACAGTTGTTCCTGTTCCGCCTGCGCTTAAAGGACCAAGGAAGTTCTCAGTTATCTCTGTTGAGTCAGATGATAGAGAAGGTAGTCTTGTTACTTTTGAAGATGTAACTACCATCTCTGATGCAGAAGAGCTTGTTGGTAAAACGCTTCTGGTAGAAGAAGATTGTCTTCCAGAAAACTTTGGTCTGGTAAATGTTTCTCTACTTGTGGGTAGAGAAGTACGTGATACAGAACATGGTTCTCTGGGTGAAATTACAGAGGTTCTTGTTGGACCTACACAAAATGTGTGGGTCATTGAGGGGCCTTTTGGACAGGTGCTGATGCCTGCCGTGGATGAATTTATCAAAGAGGCCCCAGCCGAGGGCTCCATTACCGTCTCAATTCCTCAGGGCCTTCTTAGGTTAGGTGAGTAGCATGCGTCTAGAAACGCTCTCAGTATTTCCTGAGGTTTTCTCGCCCTATTTAAATGCTTCTATTATGGGCAGAGCTCAAAAGGCAAATATTTTTGAGTTCTATGAACATGACTTGCGTGACTGGACGCATGATAGGCATCGTACGGTAGATGATGCTCCTTTTGGTGGTGGACAAGGCATGCTTATGAAGCCAGCTCCCATCTTTGAGGCAGTTCGTGAGATTACTGATCAAGCGGAACCTAAGCCCCACGTGGTGTTTTTCTCGCCAGTTGGTAGGCCGTATTCTCAGGCTATTGCCCAAGAGTTTGCTCAAAAAGAGCGCATTTTATTTGTTTGTGGCCGTTATGAAGGCATGGACGAGCGCGTCTATGAGCTGGCAGATGACGTCATTTCTCTGGGAGATTACGTGCTGACGGGTGGAGAGCTTCCTGCGCTTACCGTGATTGACTCGGTTGTGCGCTTGCTTCCTGGCGCGCTTGGCGATGAGATGAGCTCACAGGATGAGTCATTCTCCGACGATGGCCTTCTCGAGTATGCTCAGTACACGCGACCAGCAAACTTTGAGGGGCGAGAAGTTCCGTCTGTGCTTCTATCTGGAGACCACGGAGCGGTAGCAGTCTGGAGACGACAATCTGCACTTGCTCGCACTCGTGCGTGGCGTCCAGACCTCTTAGAGAGCGCTCAGCTCACTGAGAAGGACAGAGCGTATTTAGCAGAGCTTGATCAACAATCTGGTGATGACGATGAGTAGTGGACATTCCAAAGTTCTTGAAATTTTTGAATACCTGGTAATTGTTGCAGTTGCTGTTGCGCTGGCATTTTTTATTAGAACGTTTGTGGCTGAGGTATATGAGGTCCCAACAGGGTCCATGCTCAATACCATCCAGCTGGGGGATCGTTTGGTAGGAGAGAAGCTTACCTATCGTTTTGGCGGTACTCCGCAAGCAGGTGATGTGGTTACTTTCACCAGTCCTCAGAATCCCGATACGCTTTTAGTTAAGCGCGTCATTGCTACAGCAGGTCAAACGGTAGATTTGCGAGACGGTGCTGTGTATGTTGACGGTCAGCTTATGGACGAGCCTTACACTGAAGGCAAACCAACCTATTCTCTTGCAGATCGCAACGGTGCCGTAATTCAGAATTATCCGTATACTGTTCCTGCAGGTCATATTTTTGTTATGGGGGATAACAGAACAAACTCGCTTGATTCCAGATATTTTGGAGCAGTTGCGGTTTCTACCGTGACCTCTAAGGCAATGTTTATTTTCTGGCCCTTTGACCATGCTCGCGGGCTATAGTACTTACGTCGGACATTTGAGAGAAAGAACATCATGGGCGCAACACCACTAACGTTTCAAGATATGATTTTGACCCTTGAACACTATTGGGCAGAAAAGGGTTGCACGGTCATGCAGCCATACGACTCTGAGGTAGGCGCTGGTACCTTCCATACCGCAACTATCCTGCGCTCACTTGGCCCCGATGCTTGGCGTACCTGCTATCCACAGCCTTGTCGTCGTCCTGCTGATGGACGCTATGGCGAGAACCCCAATCGTTTGCAGCACTACTATCAGTTCCAGGTCTTGCTCAAGCCATCTCCTGCAGATTCCCAAGATCTCTATCTTGGCTCACTTGCTGCTATTGGCCTTGATCCAAAAGACCACGACGTTCGCTTTGTTGAGGACGACTGGGAGAGCCCAACTCTTGGAGCTTGGGGACTTGGCTGGGAGGTCTGGCTCAACGGCATGGAGGTTACTCAGTTCACGTACTTCCAGCAGGTAGGTGGCATTGAGGTAGATCCTGTTCCTGTTGAGATTACCTATGGTCTTGAGCGTATTGCTATGTATGCTCAGGGTGTAGATTCCGTCTATGACCTGGTATGGAGTTACCTGCCAGATGGCACGCCAATGACGTATGGGCAGGTATTTTTGGAGAACGAGCGTGAGTTCTCAACTTATAACTTTGAGGTAGCCAACATTGAGCTTATGCGCGAGAAGTTCGACGAGTATGAGGCAGAGTGCCACAGCTGCCTTGAGCGCAAGCTTCCACTACCTGCGTATGACTGCGTTATGAAGTGCAGTCACGCATTTAACTTGCTTGACTCTCGTGGTGCTCTTTCTGCTGTTGAAAGAGCTAACTATATTCTTCGCGTTCGCACCGTTGCTAAGGCATGCTGCGAATCGTATTTGGAGGAGGTTGCTTCCAAGAAAGCACCTGCAGCAACTACTCAGGAGGAGGTGGCTTAAATGGCTGAGGTTAGAGACTTCCTTTTTGAGATTGGTTCTGAAGAGATGCCTTCTGCTCCACTGCAGAAAGCTATTGCTCAGTTCAATAAGCTCGTAGTTTCCGGACTTAAAGACTCTGGCTTGTCATTTGGAGAGGTTAAGATCCTCTCGACACCTCGTCGTTTAACTGCCTATGTAAAGGACGTTGCTGAGGCTACAGAAGAGATTTCCGAGGTCAAGCGTGGTCCTAAGGCAGAGATTGCTTTTGATGCAGAGGGTAAACCAACCAAGGCTGCTGAGGGATTTGCTCGCAAGTGCGGCGTAAACGCTGATGCGCTGACTCGTCGTGTAGACACTGACGGTCATGAGTATGTTTTTGCAGAGCTCAATATTCCTTCAGTTCCTGCTACAAAGATTCTCTCTGAGCTGGCAACTTCTTGGATTTCTGCACTTGATTGGCCTCGTAGTCAGCGCTGGGGTTCTTTCCATGAGCGCTACGTTCGTCCTGTTCGCTGGCTGTGCGCTCTCTTTGGTTCAGAGATTGTTCCTGTTACGTACGCTGATGTAACTAGCTCAAACACCACCCAGGGCCATCGTGTCCTTGGTCCTGGTTACCATGAGGTAGCAAGTCCAGCTGACTATGAGCAAGTTCTTAAAGACGCTGGCGTTTTGCTTCAGGAGCAGAGAAAAGACGTTATTCTCGCTGGTATCAAAGAGGTAGAGGCCGCTCGTCCGGGCTCTCACGTTGATATGCCAGAGAAGGTCTTTGAGGAGGTCATTAACCTAACTGAGTGGCCTCAGGTTCTTGTGGGTACCTTTGACGAGGAATTCCTTAACGTTCCTTCAGAGATTATTACTGAGTCCATGCTTTCCAACCAGCGCTATTTCCCAATCTATGACGCTGCGGGTAAGCTGACTCGCGAGTTTATTGTGGTTTCTAATGCAGACCCATCTTGCGCCGAGCGCGTCATTGACGGCAACGAGCGCGTTGTTCGTGCTCGTCTCGACGACGCTAAGTTCTTCTTTGAGGAGGACTTGAAGCATACGCTTGATGAGTTTGCCCAGCGTCTAGAGACTGTTGTTTTCCAGGAGAAGCTTGGCACAGTTCTGCAGAAGACCCAGCGTATGGAGGCTCTTGCTGCAGAGATTGCGCTCGACGAGACATCCAGCAAGGAAGAGGCAGAGCTTGCTGCTCGCGCCGCTCATCTTGCTAAGGCAGACCTTGTCAGCCAGGCAGTTGTCGAGTTCACCAGCCAGCAAGGCGTCATGGGTGGCTACTACGCAGAGGCTGCTGGCGAGAAGAGCGATGTAGCTGCAGCTATTCGCGAGCACTATCGTCCTCGCTTTGCCGGCGACGAGCTCCCAAGTGGCCAGATTGGTCGCTTTGTAGCTATTGCTGACAAGCTTGATACCATCTGCGGCATCTTTGCTATCAACGAGCCACCAACCGGCTCTTCCGATCCGTATGCTGTCCGTCGTGCGGCTATTGGTGTTATTGCGCTACTTCGTTCTACCTCCAACCTTGACCTCAAGAAGCTTATTGCAAGCTCCCTGGAGCTTTACCGTCAGCAAGGTCTTGCTGTTGACGAGTCTGTTCAGTCTCAGGTTGAGCAGTACTTTATTGGTCGCCTTGCATCTATTGCTAAGGACGAGAAGATCTCTGCAGATGCTATTGAGGCTGTCAGTGCAATTGGCGTTATCAATCCTGATGAGTTCCTTCAGCGTGCTCGCGCACTTGATGAGGCGCG
>JABZHK010000007.1:0-18361 GCA_015258885.1 Atopobium sp. | reverse complement strand
GTAATAAAGTATGACGGCTTGGCCTCGGGCATAATGACTCCCTTTGTGTAAGTTGCAATAACTTATCCAGTATAGAGCAAATGCTGGGCGCACTTGTGTTGGTATGGTGATTATGCCTCGTGAGCAAGAATTGCCTGGTATGCCTCGTCACGCGCAATACCAAACTTCTGAGCAAGCTCCTTGGCCAGGGCTGATTTTCTCGTACCAGCAGCAAGACCAGCCTCTATTGCATCTTCAAGCGAGAGCTGAGACCTTCCTTCTGCCTGCGATGATGCAGAGGCAAGCTCTTCTTCTGTGGGAGCTGCAATGACCAGAACACACTCGCCTTTAAGATTCTCTTTTGCAGCAAGTGTCTCAACAAGACAAGGAGCCACGTCGCGCACTACTTCTTCGTGCAGCTTAGTAAGCTCTCTGACAAGAGCCACCTGCCTGGTTGGAAACACCTCGGCTATGGCCTCAACCGTTGCGAGCACCCTAAACGGAGACTCATATAGCACAATAGTGCCCGGAATTGATGCAAGCTGCTGTAGGCGCTGAACAATCTGCCCGTGTTTTCTGGGCAAGAATCCTTCAAAGAAGAAGTGATCACTTGCCAGACCTGATGCAACAAGCGCACAGGTTACCGCAGAAGGACCCGGAATAACCTCCGTAGCAAGACCTTCTGAAAGCGCCGCATCAACCAAATGCTGACCTGGGTCAGAGATACCTGGCATGCCGGCATCTGACACAAACGCAACACGATGGCCCGCGCGAAGCCTCTCTAGCGTTGGTTCAATTTGCGACTCAATAATATTTTGATCACAGCGCTGCAGTGGCACATGAATGTCAAATGCCGAGAGGAGCTTTGAGGTCACGCGTGTGTCCTCACATAAAATGACATCTGCTGCTGCAAGCGTTTCTTTAACGCGCGGTGACGCGTCCGAAAGGTTACCAATAGGCGTGCCCACAATAGACAGTTTACCTGCTAAAAGAGTAGATTCTGTCATTACTCGAGCATTCCCCTCTCAAACGTTGCAAGCGCAACGCGTGCGTCCCATGCAGCCAAAAATGCAGAGGTCTTCCAGGTCTGGAAGAACCATGCAGGACACGTATTGTACACTTTGAGCTGGCCGGAAGTGTAAATGCGCTCAAGCGCAATTCTTCCCTCTGCCGTCATAGCGCCGTCAATGCTTGGAAGTGATGCTGACCACTTACCCACCATGACCGGCAGACCGCCTGAAGCAGAAGTCTTCAAATACGCTTCGTTTTTATCAATAAGCTGCTGTACACCCCTAGGACCTGAGCAATCAATTCCCTCGCAGGGTTTATCAAGGTGTGCATCAAGCCAAACGTTTTGATAGGCCTGCTGGCTCATAAAACGCCTAAATCCCTGAGGCCAACCACCATCTGGAAGAATGACCACAGGCTCTTCTCCTGCCACAGATCTAATGGTCTCATAAGCACGGCGATAATAGTTTCTAAGCGAGTGACCAGGAATACCATCTGTGAGCTTAAAGCCCTTGCGCACACGAGGTTTAACCTCATCGGCTACCTCAATGCCATAAAAACCGCTGCGGTGAGCGTAGTGAAGGGCAAGCTTATGCAAAATAGAAAGCGACTTCTCCCCAGAAATTCTGGTACGCGGAGCACCACCTGGCTGGTCATTCAAGCCATCAGGCAAACCTGGATTTACTGCCAGTACAAAAATAACGTGCAGGCCAAGTTCTTCTGCCCATTCAAGAGCTCTATCAAGCTCGGTAATGCAGCTAACATATGGAGTCCCTGCAGCTTCTTCATCAAAAACGTACCAAGGTACAGAAATTCTTACCGCATTAAAACCACGAGCGGCAATGCTGACAAAGTCAGAACTCTGAATAAATGAAGAACGATGCGCTTTAACAAGATCGTGGTAGTCCTCAACGCCCAGCGCTTTAATGAGCTGAGTCTCATCAACGCACCCTGTGCGTGCAAACGGCTCAGGAGTTACCCACGGTTCAAGCGTAAGCCAACCGGTTAAATTGACACCCCGCAATGCTCCGTGAGCCATGAAATTCCACCTCGATAAAAGATAAAACCTCTACATACGTAGAGTATACCCATCGAGGTTACGTTGCTCACACGAGCTTTAAAAAACAACAGGTTACTTCATATTTTTTGAATATATGGCGCAATTGTTAGGGGTCTCATCAACCTCAACAGAAGAGACGGGCAAACCTTCTGACTCAAGTTGCTCAAAGAGATACTTTGCCAGATTTTCTGCTGTTGTTCTAAACGGCAAAATAGTGAGCGAGAAACCCTCTTCTTTAAGACAGGCCAACGTCTTTTCAGAAAGTGAGCCTTCTTCAATCAAAAACGTATGGTCAAGAGAGTCACACAGTGCACGAACTTTGCGTTTAAAGACACCAAAGTCCATAACCATGTCCTTTTCTGTGCCAGACTCACCAAGCTCTGCAGCAGAAATACAAGCGGTTACGTGCCAGCGATGACCATGCAGGTTCTCACACTTGCCATAGTAGTTTGTAAGAAAATGCGCTGAGTCAAAGGCATATTCAGTCTTAAGCGTATACATTACGCGTTGTCCTTTGAACCGTGACCGCGATCATCACGTCCAGCTCTTCTATGCCTACGACGTGCAGCATTTTGTGGCTGAGCATCTCTAGATGCAGCGGTAGGCGCACCATTAGAACCAGAAGTATTCTGTGGAGCGTTCTGGGTCTTCATGCCCGCCCTATCACCTGGACGACGAGTCCTCTTTGCACGAACTGGTGCCTGTGCCTCATCGCCTTTCTGTAGTGCCTGAGGAGCATCTGTCCTTCTAAAACGCTTACCCTGAGCCTGCTTCTGTGCAGGAGCTGTACCCTGCTCATTCTTCTGAGGAGCCTGAGTATTTGCAGTGCCCTCTTCTGTTGCGTGATGACGGCGGCGGGTACGACGAAGCGTATCTGTTGAAGCATCAAAAGTACTAGAACCAGGATTTACCTGAGCATTCTTCGAGGTTCTTACACGACGGGTGCGAGAAGAACTTTGAGCGCCTTGTTCTTCTCGGGCATTTCTTGCACCGGAATTCTTGACGTTTTCCTGCTTATTTGCAGAGTTCTGCTCGGAGCGCTCGCGCTTGCGCCTTGGAGCCTCTGTGACAAAGAGATCAGGGTTAATCTCTGGCTCTTCATCAACAATCAGACCGTTTGCCCTATCAAGTTCTGCCAGAGCCATCTGAACCTCAACAGATTCAAGGCGCTCAAGTGCAGTGCGAGAAACGCTGTCTGGCCTGCAAGAACAGCCAAGGTCTTCCGACTTCTGCTGAGCCGCAGGAGATGTGTCCATATCAGCAAGAGGAATACGTACCACCTTGCCACTCTCAAGACGAAGCGCAATCTCCTCTTTTGGCGTGTTGTACTCAACAATTTTTGCCATACCCAGAGGAGTCTCAATGACAGCATTGCGCTTTGGAGCGCGGTTCTTAAAGTCACGATAAGCTTCAAACTCATAGCGCAAGCAACACATTAAGCGGCCGCAAGCACCAGAAATCTTAGTGGAGTTCAGAGGCAAATCCTGCTCTTTTGCCATGCGGATAGAAACTGGCTCAAAAGAGAGGCCAAACCTTCTACAGCAGAGCTCTTGTCCACAGTGACCGTAGCCACCAATAACCGCTGCTTCTTCCCTAACGCCAATCTGACGCATGTCAATGCGCTCGTGGAGCTCATGAGAAAGCTCACGAACAAGCTGCCTAAAGTCCACACGATCATCAGCCGAGAAGTAACACACGACCTTCTCGCCATCAAAAAGATACTCGA
The DNA here is from genome assembly GCA_015258885.1 of Atopobium sp. Lineage (GTDB taxonomy): Bacteria > Actinomycetota > Coriobacteriia > Coriobacteriales > Atopobiaceae > Lancefieldella. The sequence goes on along the minus strand of JABZHK010000007.1, from coordinate 14,588 downwards.
CACCAATGGGCTTCATCTCAAGTTCTTCTTGAACAGCAAACTTCCTGAACACAGGAAGCGCAGCCTCGCCCTTAGCGGCAAGCTCTTCTGCGCGAGATAGATCTTCTTCAGTTGCTACACGAACAACGTCTTTGAGCTCGGCTTTGTTTGTCTTGTACTCAAACTCCTCCTGAGAAATCTCACGAGGGTCAGCAACAGCAAGACCAATCTCTAGACCGCGCTCGGTCTGACAAATAACGTGGTCACCTTCAAGAACGCCGGACTCCTTTGGATCAAACCAAAGGTCGCGCGCGGCGTATTCAAATTTCACCGGGACAACGGTGGGCATGTAAGTGCCTCCTTGATATGCAGCAGCATAACCTCAAGGGTTAGCTGGGGAGAAACAGAGCGATCCAGGTTGTATTGAGCCTCTTGCACCGCAGCAAGAGCCCCCAAAACACCCTGGGTATGAGTTTGAGATGCAACGCGGTCAATAATGCCTGCTGCATCCGTATTTACTATCTCTTCATCAACTGCTTCACAACACAACAGTACGTCGCGAAGAAGCGATTCCAGAATTGCCAACATTTCTATGATACCCGAACGCTCGCGCGCTGTGAGTTCTCGCTTATTTGCCGCCTCAACCTGCTTTAACGCAGCGCTGGTCAGAAAGTCTTCATTTTGAGCAAGCGCCTCTTCTTGGGCACGTCTTACGTCACCAAGAGGAATTTTTGCTGCTTCTATCAGCTCTTTTGCGGAAGTGAGTACATCCCACGAGTCATTTCTGAGCAGGTTGCCAAAAACATCAATGAGCTGTCTGCGAATGTTTTTGCGCGTAGAAGACTGCAAAAACTCCACAGCTCTACCAGGGGTTCCTGTTGCTGCAAGCGCAATACGAGCTTCCTGCTCTGTGGCGGAAATCTCTCGCATAATAGCGGCTTTAGCAGCAGCGTCAGTGAGTGTTCTAAACGCAACTACCTGACAACGAGAAACAATGGTGGGAAGCACCGCAGAAGAAGAACGTGCAGACAAAATAAAGATGGTGTCTGCAGGTGGCTCTTCAATGGTTTTGAGCAGTGCATTTGCAGAATTTTCTCTGAGCAAATCAGCGCGGTCAATCACGTAAATCTTATGAGTTGAGCGCATAGGCGCCAGACTAACATCAGCGATGAGCTGACGAATCTGCTCAATGAGGTAGCCATTTGCGGAAGCAGGAGTAAGTACGTGAACGTCAGGGTGAGTACCGCGAGAAATACGAATGCAGTCGTCACAGGCAGCGTCACCACCCTGAGCGCAAAGTACACACTGTGCCAGAGCTTTAGCTGCAAGACCTTTACCGGAACCAGGAGCTCCTACAAACAGATAGGCGTGGCCAAGCTTGTGCTCATGAAGTGCGCGTGCAAGCAGATTTTGAACTTGAGGTTGATCCTGAAGACGGGTAAGTGCCTGAGGAAGTGGATAGGCGCTATGAGTAATATGTGTGCTCTCTTGAGTCATAAACGCATCACTCACCAAGCTCACAAATACCAGGAATAAGATCTGCTAACAGCTGACGAGTACGTGCGCGAACCTCATCAATTGTGCCATCTGCATCTACAGCTTTTACACGCTCTGGCTCATTTTGCAGAAGTTGCTTATAACCAGCAAAAACTCGCTCCTGGAAGGCAACACCTTCTGCTTCTAGTCTATCGGCGTCATTTTGCGTAGCACGCGCATGAGCAACCGTTGGCTCAAGCATAAAGACAAGGGTTCTATCAGGAGAAACCCCACAGCTTCCCAAGCGATTTGCACGGTGCACGAGGTCTGTATCAAGACCGCGACCAGCTGCTTGATAGGCAAAGGTGGAGTCATAAAAGCGATCACACAAGACGACTTTGCCCGCAGCTAGAGCTGGTCGAATAACCTCTCCTACCAGCTGAGCACGACTTGCTTCATAGAGCAACAGCTCACACTCATCGCACATCATGCCGTTTTCTGGATTAAGTACCATGCCTCTAATCTGCTCAGAAATAGCAGTTCCACCGGGTTCACGAACAAAGACCACATCAAAGCCAAGAGCTTCAAGATCTTCTCGCAGAAGAGAAGCTTGTGTTGACTTACCACAGCCATCAACGCCTTCAAGCGTGATAAACAAACCTTGAGATGTACGTGCGTCTTTGTTCATGCTTCCCTCCCTCTTAACTATCTCACGATACAGGCAGATTGTGTTTCTCGCCATGAATATTCTAAAGGTTTTGCGCATTTCCACATGAAAAGTGCTCAAAAATGGGTAAAAATACGTATGGAGCGGGCGTTGGAGAGGGACGCTCGTTCTTCCGAAAACGGTGCACCTCTCGATGCACCGTCATACGTTTACTTTTTTGCTGCCTTGGTGGATTTGGTGCTCTTAGTACTCTTACGAGCGCCTCTACGCGAGGCAGTTTTCTTTTCTTTACCAGGGCAATCATAATTTGGACAGAGCTTCCAAGGACCACGCTGGGTAGTAACAACCACCATAGGAGCACCGCAGTCCGGACAAACCTCATCGGTCTTCTCGAGCTTTCCACGAGCAGGCAGAGGATAGCTGGTCTCGCACTCCTCGTAGTTGGTGCAGCGAATAAAACGCTTGCCCGTACGCTCTGACTTGTGGGCCACCAGGTCCCCGTGCTTGCCATTGGCCTTGCAGGTTGGACACTCACCCACAATAAGATCTGGCTCTGCGTTTGTAGGACAAGCAGGATTAATGCAAGTCTCATACGCACGCTGTCTAAACGGCTGAACCTTTACGCGAGGAGCACCGCACTCTGGGCAGACACCAGCCTCTCCCTCAAGCGGCTCAACGCGTCCCTGAGGCAGTGGATAGGTAACATCGCAGTCTGGCCAACCCATGCAGCCAACAAAGCTTCCACGAGTCTTCAGAGAGCTCTTAGCAACCAAGTCTTTGCCGCACTTAGGGCAAGTTCCCACCTTTGCGTCAGCAGTAACTGCATCAGCAATGGCCTCAGACAGGTCTTCTTTGTGGTCAATAAGCGTATCAATCATGCCTGCAAGCAGAGTTCTTGAGTGTGTAACAACGCCATCACGCGTGTCTTTGCCCTCAGCAACGCTTGTCATATCGGACTCAAGCTCTGCTGTCATATCAGGCGAGGTAATGTGTGGCGCAAACTGCGAGAGCGCATCAACAATTGCCATACCAAGCTGACTTGGCTCAACAGGATCATTCTTGAGGTATTTACGCTGGTAGAGCGTATCAATAATGGAGGCACGCGTGGACTTTGTACCAAGGCCTTGCTTCTCCATCTCTTGAATAAGCTTACCCTGGCTGTAGCGAGCAGGTGGCTCTGTCTGCTTAGCGTCAAGCGACAAAGACTGAATAGAGACAATCTCTCCCTCACCAACATCAGGAATCTGATCGTCTTTCTTAAGGCCAAAGGGATAAATCTCTCTAAAGCCTGGCTCTGCCAGCACGGTTCCATTTGCAACAAAGGGCTGACCAGCAACATCAAGCGTAATCTTAGTACCGCTCATAGTAGCTGGACCCATAAGGGTTGCGAGGAACCTTCGAGCAATCAAGTTATAGAGCTTCCAAGCTGCAGGCTGCAAAGAATCTGGATTTGCTGCTGCCGTTGGATAAATTGGTGGGTGGTCAGTAGACTCCTGCTTACCACGAGTAGCGTGAAGCTTTGGCTGACCCAAAAGCTTTTTGCAGGTAGGAGCATACTGAGGAACTGCAGACAGCGTACGGACACAGTCCTTCAAGTCAAGCGAACTTGGATAAACGGTGTTATCAACACGAGGGTATGAAATCAAGCCGTCCATGTACAGAGACTCTGCCAAACGCATAGTTCTAGCTGGCGAGATACCCTCTGCAGCTGCAGCTGCCTGGAGCGACGTAGTGTTAAACGGAGCTGGTGGCTGCTGCTTTCTGCTACGAGACTCAATCTCGACAACCGTTGCCTGCGTCTGATCTTTAACAACAGCGTAAGCTGCGTCTGCTTCCACTTGATCCCAGAACCTTGCGGTCTGGTGAACCATCTTAAAGGTTGCATCCGCATCATCTTCTGGAGCAGCAACACCAGAAATAACCCAATAATCTTCTGGCTTAAATGCCAAGCGCTCACGCTCGCGTTCAACAACAAGTGCCAGCGTAGGAGTCTGAACACGACCAGCAGAGCGCGTATTGCCCAGACCGCCAAAGCGTGCAGTTGTCAGGTAACGGGTCAGTACAGCACCCCAAATGAGGTCGATATACTGCCTGGACTCACCTGCTGCAGCCAAGTTGTAATCAAGATCCACCAGGTTATTGAAGGCAGTCTCAATCTCTGTCTTGGTAAAGGCAGAGTAGCGAGCACGAAATACTGCCAGATTAGGATTAACCGAGAGAACCTGTGCCAGCGCATCAGAGCCAATAAGCTCTCCCTCGCGGTCAAAGTCTGTGCCGATAATGACAGACTCTGCCTTCTTAGCAAGGTTCTTGAGAGCTCGAATAATTTCTTTTTCTGCAGGCTGTTTATCTACAGGAGCCCAAATCAAATAGGGCAAGCTGGGGATTTTCCAGCCCTTAAGGTCAACGCCATCTGCCATAAAAGGCTTGCGCTTAACCTTATAAGGAGGACGCTCAAGGCCATCTGGAACATCTGCAGGAAGGTGCTCCCCTTCTGCAGTTTCTCCATACCAGCCCTCTTCCTTATCAAACTTGAGAGCCAAAGGAAAATCCGGCTGCAGAATATGACCACGAAGACCAATGGCAACATGGTCTTCTCCGCCACGTCTAAAACGATAAACAGGAGTGTTGTATACCTTGTCTGCCTCAGGCTTACCCGATTCAGACAGAAGGCGAGCAATCTGCTGCGCTGCGTCGTTTTTCTCGGTAACAACTAGAATCAAAGAACAACACTCTCCAAAGTAAAGGCGAAATTACTAGATTTTGTCCAGCTCATGCTGCTCGTAGTCCTCGCGGCTCCACTTAAGAGCAGCCTTGCCATCACGGGCAATAATGACGTAGCGAGCAACAGCCAGAGCAACTTCGTACAGCAGGATAAGAGCTGCAAACATCAAAATCATGGTGACAGGCGATGCGTCAGGAGTAACTACTGCAGAGAGAATCATCAGTCCAACGTAAACGTAGCGCCACTGCTCACGCATATCCTTATAAGGAACAAGGTGAAGAATAGCCAGGTAGAAGATAACCAGAGGAAGCTGGAACGCAACACCAAAGCCAATCTCAAACATCATAATAATGTTGAGATAATCGCTTGCCTCATTAATGGTTCCTGCAAACTCCTGCGACTGGCCAATCATCCAACCAATTGCGGTGTTCAAAATAATAAAGTAGCAGAACAGCATACCCAAGAAGAACAAGGTAATCATGGCTGCCACGGTAGGAACAACCCACTTGCGCTCTTTAGCGTTAAGCGCAGGCAAGAAGAAAGCCATAATCTCCCAGATGATAATAGGTGTGCAGATAATCACCGAGAAGAAGAAAGCCACCTTAAACCTGATACTAAAGCCGCCAAGGACCGAAATAACCGTAAGTTTACCATCGGTCAAAAACTCCCTGATAGGGTCAATCAAGATCTCAATCAATGCAGGTGTTGCAAAATAAATAATGATTGCAGTAACAAAAAGCGATACCACCACAATGGTCACGCGGCGGCGGAGTTCTCCCAGGTGATCAAAAAGTGGCATACGAGCTGGAGTAATAGGCATTACACACGAAAGCTGGACTTATGCGTCCTGGCTTTCTCCCTCCTCTCCAGCAACTTCTTCTTTCTTGTCTTCTGCCATAGAGCGAGAAGAACGTGCAGATCCAAGGTTATAGAGGTCTTTTGCAGATGGAGTGGCAGCAGGAGTCTCTTCTGCGGCCTGAGGTGCCACGTGCTTAGTTACCTCTGTGGAATCATCGGAGAAAGCAACAGAAGACGTAGCTTGTGGTGCAGCAGCAGGAGCTTCTTCAGCAGAAGCGGTCTCCGCCTGCTCAGTCTCCTGGGTCTGCTCGGCCTGCTTGCTCTGTTCAGCTGCCTCAGCAGCAGCCTTCTCAGCTGCCTCACGCTCTTCCTTGAGACGAGCACGACGCTCAGCAAAGGTCTCCTGGTGATCTGTATCCTCGCGGTCAGCATCAGATGCAGCATTTTTGAGCTGCTCGGAGCGCTTGGGCTTCTCGTGAAGTGCATCCGCTGCAGGATCAAGTAAATCTGCACGGACAACTTTATTAAAGCCTTCTTGAGCGTTCTGGAACTGTCTGAGAGCGCGACCAAGCGTGCGGCCCATACCAGGTAATTTATCAGGACCAAATACTAAAAATGCAAAGAGCAGAATTAGTACGAGCTCTGTTTCTCCAATGCCAAACACAAGCGATACCTTTCTGGAACAAACATAAACAAGCTCTTTGAACAATTGCATCAAAGAGCTTGCAAGTTACCAAACCTACTTGCGAACGTTAAGGTCTTTATCAACCCCAAGAAGCGTAAAGACACGCTCCACGTTTTTCTGAGGGTTTGCAACAATAAGCACGGAACCACTCTCTTGTGCTCGATGTGCGGCACCCACTAAAACGCCAATGCCCGTCGAATCAATATAAGCTACCTCAGCAAAATCAGCTTCAACTTCTTTTGCTCCATCGGCGAGCGCAGTATCCAAAGCATCACGAAGCTCGGAGGCGTTTGATACGTCTACCTCGCCCTCAATGCGAATAATGGTCTTTTCATCTGTAATTTCAGAGCTTATCTCTAGTGCCATAACTCCTCCTTACTTGGTGTTATTTGAAGAGGTAGAGGTGTTTCCGTTTAATGCATCAAGAACTTTCTGTGCATTATTCCTCACACCGGCGCTATTATCGGAATCCTTTTCAATTGCCTTCTGCAGTGCCTCTTTTGCAAGATCTACTTGATCAGTAACACGATACATCATTCCCAAATTAAGCCAACCGTTAGCATAGTCTGGAGAGCGATCTGTTACTGCCTTAAGTGCTTCAACAGCACCTGTTTGGTCTCCTGCGTAGAACTGCGCAATAGCCCTATTAACACGAACCTCATCAGAATCATTTGAAGCAAGATAGGTATCGTACTCAGCAATTGCTTTGTTAATCAGCTGCAAAGACTGCTTCTGAACAGAGTCATCTTGAGAAGAACTCTTAAGCGCCATTCCCCAACCTAAATAGGTACGAGCCAAATCAAGATGTGCTGGCAGATTATCTGGGTTGGACTGAATGGCAGACTCTTTTTCTTCTGCCTGTTTCTGATAGACCTGGTTAATAGCCTCAGGAGAATTTTGCTGAGTCTGATGCTGCTTTTGCGAGTTAGAGAAAATGCTGGCAAGAGAAGGTAGCATCATAGAAATAGCAATAAAGAGCGAGAATACGCCAATAGCAATCTTCATGCCTGTAGAAGGACCTGGCTTTTTAGGAGCTTCATCGGGATTGCGGTCCTTTGCCTTCTTTTTTGCTGTCTGGTTTGCCATGGCAACCAGCTCTTTTTCTGCCTTCTGTTCTGGTGTAAGTTCTGGCTTTGAAGTATTAGTTGGCATTCAACATCCAATCGCTTTTTCTAAACATAACTAATCAAGATACGGCAGAATGGGTCTACTTTCAAAGTAAATACCAAAGTTACACAAGCTATCCCCAGACGCTCTGACCACGATCAACTTTTGCAAGTCGAGCACTTACCTGTTTAACAGCAACAATAAACACATCAAGCGCTGCATCAAGCTCTTCCAACGTTGGGTAACTTGGAGCAATTCTGATATTAGTATCAAAAGGATCTTTACCGGCTGGCCATGTAGCTCCTGCAGGTGTCATGGTAACGCCTAGTTCATTGGCGCGAGAAACAATTGCGCATGCAGAACCAACAGGACCATCAAACGAGACAAAGTAGCCGCCCTTAGGATGAGACCACGTTGCAACGCTTAAATCTCCCAGGCCTTCCTGCAATTTGCGTTCAACCAGTTCAAAGCGTGGTCGAAGCAGCTCGGCATGCTTTTGCATATGAGCTTCAATGCCTTGAGTGTCTTTGAGGAAACGTACATGCGCCAGCTGCGAGATTTTCTCGGGAGAAACTCGAGCAACCTTGAACGCACTCTGGATTTCTTTAAAGTCCGCAGGGCTTGCGGCAACCCATGCCATGCCCGAGCTTGGGAAGGTTACCTTTGCCGTTGAAGCAAAAGCAATTACCAGGTCCTTTTGAGCGCCTTCTGCAGCAACCTCTGAAAGTGCATCAAAGATATTTAAGAGCTGAGGAGCCTCAGATTCTGGTACAAAGGCGTGAATTGCATAGGCGTTATCCCAGAAGATTCTAAAGTCAGGAGTTGCAGGTTTAAGGTTTGCAAACGCACGGACAACCTCGTCTGAATAGGTGATACCGGTAGGGTTTGCAAAACGTGGAACGCACCAAATTCCCTTAACAGAGCTGTCGTTTTCAACAAGCTCCTTGACCACGTCCATATTGGGTCCGTCATCGGTCATAGGTACTGCAACGTTTTCAAAGCCGTAATGCTGTGTAATAGCAAAATGACGGTCATAGCCTGGAGCAGGGCACAGGAACTTGAGCGTGGTACCCTGAGCCTTTGCAGCCGCCATCTGCTCAGCCCAAGAAGGCTGACCGGCAAGACCGTGGGTCACAGCATGAGAAATAATGTCATGCATAAGGTTAAGGCTAGAAGAGCCATTTACGATGACCTGATCAGCAGGTACACCTGTGAGCTCTGCAGCAAAGGCTCGCGCAGAAGGAAGGCCCCAGGGGTCTCCGTAGTTGTCTGCAAAAGAGCCGCCATCAGTCAGGTCAGAAGTGGAGTTCAGCTCATCAAGCATGGGCTTAGACAGCGCCGTCTGCGCAGGGCTTGGCTTTCCGCGAGCCATATCAAGCTTGAGGTTTTTCTCGCCAAGTGCACGAGCTTCTTGTCCAATAAGCTCAAGAGTCTGGTTAAGCTCAGCGTCGCTCATCTTCTGATAAGCGTTTTGCTCAGAGGTTGATTTTGGCTGGAACAGCTCGCGAGAAACTAGCTCAAACATGACACTCCCCTTTTCGGTCTCTGCGTGATACAAAGTATAGGTGATTTAAAAATCAACGCGACAAGGAGAATCATGGCAAATTCTGCACAGCCTGGCATGCGCTCGGAGGCATATGGCGAGCTCCAGCACCTTGTTGACAACCTTTATAAGCGTAAACCTTCGGGCACAGTTACTAAGGTTGACGTGCTGATTCAAGCCGAAGTAGATGATCTTGAAGAAGATTTGCAAGAAGTTATTGAGCTGATTCCGTCGGGCACCTATGTCCGCGCTCGTCTCTGCGATCAGATTAACTCAATTGTTACGGCACATGGTTGGGGCTTTACATACGGCACGGTCGAGTAGCTCTAAGCTTCCCTTATGCAGTTCTTGCGATGCTTATAGAACTCTGCGATGTGTACAAAAAGTAGACCCAAGATTGCAGAAGCAAACGAAGCGGCGAGAACAGCTACTTTAGCTGCAAGAATCTCCTCTGCATCGGGGAATGCAAGATTAGAGATAAGAATTGACATGGTAAAGCCAAGGCCGCCCATAAGACCTACGGCAGTAATCTGAATCCAATCAACTTTTGCAGGAAGCTTGCAAATCTTACATTTGACCAGCAACAACGTTACAAAAATAATTCCTAGTGGCTTACCAAGAACGGCACCAAAGAAAACGCCATGTGCAATAGAGCTGCTCAATAGAGCAACGAAATCTGCTCCTACCAGCGTAATCTGCGCGTTTACAAAAGCAAAAATAGGTAGAACAACAAAGTTTACAAAGACAGAAATATAGTGCTCAACACGCTGAAGCGGCGGAGTTACGTGATGCATGACCTGCTCGATTGAGTTAGCGCCATGTGTAAAGTCATGCTGACCTAAAACGTGATGCTCATCGTCGTAGTGATCGTCAAGCTCACGAGCGCGTCTTGAAAGCCAGCTTCCCAGCTTGCTCAAGCGAACATCAGAGTGAGATGGCAAGAAGAAGGCAAGAAGAACGCCTGCAAGGGTTGCATGAATTCCCGAGTGGTACATGCAAACCCAGAGAACCAAACCAACAAGCAAATACGGACCAGAAGAGTAAATCTTCAGGCGATTCATTCCCCACAAAATAACAAGAACGCCAAGAGAAGCTGCTAACCAGGCAATATTTGGCGTGTGACCATAGAAAAGCGCAATGACCACAATAGCCAGGATATCATCAGCAATTGCAAGTGTTTGGAAAAAGACCTTTGTTTGCGGACTAATTCTGTTGCCCAACAGCGACATGACACCCAGCGCAAACGCAATATCGGTTGCAATTGGCGTTGCCCATCCATGAGGAGCAGTGCTTGCATTGAGTGCCAAATAAATGAGGGCAGGAACTGCGACACCGCCGACAGCAGCAAGCATAGGAAGCATTGCCTGTCTTGGCTTTCTAAGCTGGCCAACAGTTACTTCATACTTAAGCTCAATACCCACCAGCAAGAAGAAGATTGCCATAAGGAAGTCATTCACAAAGGTTTCTAGAGCCATATGTGCATGAATCATTCCAAGCGAGAAACTCATTTGTACTTCAAGAATTTCTCGAACCACCTCATGAGCAGGTGAGTTGGCAACTACAAGTGCAATAAGAGCCGCAAGCACCATGACTGCTGCTGCAATAGTGCTATTAGAGGTGATTTTCTTTAGAGATGAGCGCTGACTAATTCTTCTTACAACTGCGGGCTCTCTATAAATACTAGACATTATCTGCCGTTCTCTCTTTATCTAAATGGTATTGACCGTTAGCTATGAAAGTTTTTCTCGATGTATATGCCTAGTGTACCGTCTACCTACCGTTAAGGGCAACTTGTCATATCTCAAGAAAACGGGGTATATCTCTATGTAAAATGTGGGTAATAGAAAGTCGACGTTTAGCTACTTGTAGCACGTATATATTTGGAGCGGATAATGGACACTAAGCGAATTGCCATCATCACAGACTCAGGAACTAATGTCCCACCTGATTTTGTTGCTGAACACAATATTCGTATCACCCCACTTCGCATTAACTATTCTGACGGCTCTTCCTACGAGTCTGGTATTACCATCACGCCAGCTGAGCTGGTTGCCCGCTTTGAAGAAGAGGTTCCAAAGACTTCGCTTCCTTCTCCTGAGGGCATTAAGGCTGCCTTTGATGATGCAAAAGCAGCAGGGTACGAGGGTGCTGTTTACGTTGCTATCTCCTCTGGACTCTCTGCTACCTGCGATACTGCTCGCATGATTGCAGAGTCCATTACAGACTTCCCTATTTATGTTGTTGATACCAAAAATATTGGTATTGCTTCTGGCCTTATTGTTATTGAGGCTCAACGTCTTATTGATCAGGGTCTTTCTCTTGAGGAGATTGGCGCCAAACTTGATCAGGCTTCTCTGAACACACGCGTATACTTCTCTGTCCCAAGTCTTGAGTATCTACGTAAGGGTGGCCGCATTTCTGAGGCAATTTATCGCATTGGTTCCATGTTGAACATCAAACCTGTTCTTACCTGCGATGAAAATGGCAAATACACCATTGCCAAGAAAACTCGCGGTTGGCAGAAGTCTCTTGCAGGACAAATTGCTCTAGGAGCAGCCTTTGCTCAGAAATTTGACCGCGTCCATGTGGGAATTTGTTGCTCCGCGCCTAATATCATTTACTCCGAAATGGAAGCCATGATTAAAGAAGCAATCCCTAATGTCACTGACTTTAGGTATGTCGAGGCTGGTTCGGACCTTGTTGTCCATACCGGACCAGGCCTTGTTGGCTATGCCGTGTTTGGCTACTAACCAGTACTCCACCCAACTAAGAACAGCCGTCTACTCAGGCGGCTGTTTTCTTGTAGAGAGCACGTACGTCGAGAAGATCTTCTCGCCCAAGCATGTGCGTTACAGCAATGGCTGATCTGCGAAGAAGCCTTGGTCGTCAAGGAGATTGGAGCCATCAGCAGCTTCAGTTGCCAGCTGATCGCAGCGCTCGTTAAGTGGATGACCCGCGTGACCCTTGACCCACTTAAAACTTACCTCATGGTTTTCCATGGCAGCAAGCAGGCGCTTCCAAAGGTCTACGTTTTTGACAGGCTCTTTAGATGCCGTTTTCCAGCCTTTTCTAATCCACCCCGAAACCCATTTTTGATTAAATGCGTCAACCACGTACTTGGAATCGGAATAGAGCTCTACCTGACAAGGACGCTTAAGGGCCTCAAGTGCAACAATGACGCCAAGAAGTTCCATGCGGTTGTTTGTGGTGGTTTTATAACCCTGGCTGAACTCTTTTGTGTGCTGCTGGCCGGAGGGATCAGTGTACAGAAGCACGGCCCCATAGCCACCAGGACCAGGGTTTCCTCGAGACGCACCGTCTGTGTAAACTGTGACGTGCATGTATGAGGTTGTAGCCTCCATACCAAATCTCCTCTAGAACGTGTTGCTTACGTGTTTACTTTGCCTCGGCCCAATTGGAACCATAGCTAACATCGGCAATGAGAGGAACACGCAGGGTAACAACGTCTTCCATGGTCTCTTTTACCAGTTTAGAGACTGTCTCAATCTCTGACTCTGGAACTTCCAAGTCAAGTTCATCGTGAATCTGAAGAATTAGCTTTGACGCAAGACCTTCATCACGCAGGCGTTTCTCGACATTAATCATTGCAATTTTGATAATATCTGCCGCACTTCCCTGCATAGGGTGATTCATAGCAGTGCGCTCGCCAAAGGCAATGAGCTGGCGATTTGACTGATTGAACTCTCTAATGTGGCGCTTACGACCATACATGGTAACCGCATAACCAGTCTCGTGAGCAGTGCGAACGGAGTCATCCAGGTATGCTCGAACGCCAGGATATGCGTCAAAGTAGCGGTCAATCATCTCTTGCGCTTCCTTGCGGGAAATCTTAAGAGACGTTGCCAAACCAAAGGCCTGCTGACCATAGACAATGCCAAAGTTAACTGCCTTAGCACGGCTACGAAGTGCTGGAGTGACCTCTTCAACGGGTACGCCAAAGACACGGGCGGCAGTTGCAGCGTGGAAGTCAGCACCAGAGTTAAATGCTGCTACCAGGTGCTCGTCAGCCGAGAGATGCGCAAGCAGGCGAAGCTCAATCTGAGAGTAGTCGCAGGCGAGAAAAACGCTGCCCTCGGGAACGGTAAAGGCAGTGCGGACACGATGTCCCAGCTCAGAGCGGGTAGGAATGTTCTGCAGGTTTGGATCAGAGCTGGAAAGCCTACCTGTTGCAGCAACAGTCTGATTGAACGTGGTGTGGATGCGCTTATCGCCACGAATAAGCGAAGGAAGCGCATCGAGATAGGTTGACTTAATCTTGGCACGCTCGCGGTACTCAAGAACATCAGCAACAATCTGGTACTCCTGTGCCAGGTCTCCAAGTACCTTTGCGTTGGTGGAGTAGAACCCGGTGCGCGTCTTTTTGAGGCCATAGGTTGGAAGTTTAAGCACGTCAAACAAGATATGTGAAAGCTGGCTTGGAGAATCCAAGTTAAAATCCTCGCCTGCTGTCTGGTGAATGCTTGCCACACGCTGTGCAATATCTTCACCCAGCTCCGAAGACTGCTTAGCAAGCTCTTGAGGATCAACGTAGAGACCACGACGCTCCATCGCTGCAAGTACAGGCAGTAGCTGCATCTCTAAAGAAGTAAAGAGCTCCAAGGAACCATCATCTTCAAGCTTTTTAGTGAGCACAGGCACAAGAGCCCTAGCAGCTACAGCTCTTAGTGCTGCAGCAGGAATCTCATCTGTAGGCTCAGGAAGCTCGGAGCCAAAGTACAGCTCAACCAAGCCGTTGATATCAAAGCTTGAACGATCAGACTCAAGCAGATACGCGGCAACACCCGTATCAAAGAGGCGGTCAGAATCAATGGTCTCAATATCCAGTTTCTGTGGCTCAGATGAATCAACAGGGCTTACCTCATGAAGCAGCGCCTTGACATCGTCTGCAGCAACACGGGCTTCTCGCAAAATACGCAAGAGTGCTGCAGTTGCATTTTCTCCCTCAAATTTGAGGAGTGCTTTTTCTGTAGACACCCAAAGTGTACGAGAAAGGCTAAAGAGCGCGCCAGCATCGGCGGCAGAGTCTTCTGCAACGCCGATCCATTCCTGGTTCTCAAGTGCATCGGTCAGAGCGGCAGATGCGTCTCCTGCCTGCAAAAACTCAGAAGGAATAGGAAGTGCAGGTGTAGCGGAAGCAGTTTGTGCAACTGCGCCAGCGGCAGACCCACCAGCCATGCGAGCAAGCCTTGAGGTCATGCCCGTAAAGCCCAAAGCCGAGAAAGCCTTGACCACGTCATTTGGATCGAATGTTGGGAACTTAGCGTCATCCAGGTTGATATCAAGCGGCGCATCGGTACGAATAGTTGCCACCTTACGGGAGAGCAGCGCGTCATCAATATGGGCGCGAAGGTTTTCTCCCACCTTGCCCTTGACCTCGTCAGCGTGAGCAATGACCTGGTCAAGCGAGCCATACTCCACAATTAAAGCAGCAGCTTTCTTGGGGCCAATTCCGGGAACGCCCGGGATGTTATCAGAAGAATCTCCCTTAAGGCCATAGAAATCTGGGACAAGCTCAGCGTCCTCCTATGGACCCTGCTTTGCACGCGCAGTTTCCTGTAGTCAAAGAGCTGCTCAAAACGCTGGACGT